>NZ_JALAHD010000112.1 GCF_022712095.1 Chryseobacterium sp.
GTCTATAAATAAATAACCTTCTTAGCAAAAATGCTAAGAAGGTTATTTATAGATGTCTAGTTTTATTGTTGCTGGCTAATTATAAAATATTTAGTCTGGGATATTTTGCCCATATATCTTTTCAAAATCACTAAAAAAGCTTTGTAAAGATGTTTTTTCATGTCTACAAATATTATAAATCGTTGACATAGGGATATCATATCCTTCAGGAAGTTTTATTTTACTAACAGTTGAAGGAGCAATTCCACATAACTTTGCATATTTATTCTGAGATATTTCCTTTCCGTTTTGATCTCTTAAGATTAATAAAAATCTTGAAGCAATAAAGTTGCAAAGATATTTATTTACCAATGCATTTTTTCCTTTATTTCTCTCATTATTTTTAATATCAGTCATCGTTAATTCAACATTTATATTCAAATCAACTGATTTAAATAAAAACAACTGTTCGTGATAGCGAATGATTTAAAATATTTTATTATATTTGCATTATAAGTTACGATAAAGGTAACTTTGCGATACTTCAACGATTAATAAATAGAAGCTATTCGCTTAGAATCTCGGATTGAAAACTGGCACTTTTTTGTACACGAGAGGATAAGTAGAAAGGCTCATGTCCTAGGCATGGGCTCTCTTATCTGTGTACAAGGTATGCCAGTACCCCAATCCTGATATTGTAGAGTTCCATGCCGTTTTTATTTCTATGCAGTCCACTTATTCTACAATTCTCTAAGACGCTTTTACCGTAAAAAGTATCACTGTGGACAGTTACAGTGGGTGTACAACCATTGCAGGGATAATCCCATTACAAAAAAAATCAACATTCATATCAATCAAATTTTTGCCTGTAAGTCAAGGGAAAATGAGCCTTTATTTTCCCTTCTTAGGTAAAAAAATAAAACTTTTAACCTATGAAAAACGGAAAGATTGCTTTCTAAAATTGGCAAAGTCCAATAGCTGACAAGTCAGCAGTGTGATAAAAAAACAAGCCCTCCCTTTGCATTATTAAGTATAATGGGTGTTATATGATATAAAAAGCAAGGAAGAGCATTTAGTTAATAATATAACCATATCAAAAGTATGAAAAATATCTTTTGCAGGGGACGTGCGTCCCTTATTTTTTCTACCATTTTAACGGTAAGCGGTTATGCGCAAAGCCGGATTGTTTCAGGAATAGTTACCGATCAGAAATCTCCATTAAGGGGTGCAGCAGTAAAACAGGAAGGTAAAACCTCTGTTGCGCTCACTAATGATAAAGGGCAGTTCTCAATTTTAGTAGAAGGCGAAAATCCTGTACTTGTTTTTGAGCATCCTGATTATACTACTAAAAAAGAGTTTTTGGGTAGCCGTTCTACCATTCAGATAAAACTGTCCAGTGGTATTAAACAAATTGAAGAAGTAGTGCTTAATGCCGGATATTATAAAGTTAGAGACAAAGAACGTACTGGTAGTATAGCCAAAGTATCGGCTAAAGATATAGAGAACCAACCCGTCACCAATGTACTCTCCGCAGTGCAGGGAAGAATGGCTGGTGTTAATATTGTACAAAATACCGGAACTCCCGGAGGAGGGTTTGATGTGCAGATCAGAGGCAGAAATTCATTAAGAACCTACAATACTGCCGGAATGGATGCCAATACCCCTTTATATGTCATAGATGGCGTACCTGTTATTACAGGAAACAGTTTTAATTCCGGACTATCATCAGCCGTACTACCATACGGAGATACTAATCCTTTAAATACGATTAGTGCCGGAGACATCGAAAATATTGAAGTTTTAAAAGATGCTGATGCTACAGCTATTTACGGATCAAGAGGTTCCAATGGTGTTATTCTGATTACCACAAAAAAAGGTAAGAAAGGACGGACTCAGGTAAATGCGAACCTTTCTTATGGGCTTGCCAGTCAAGCCAATTTACCAAAAATGATGGGAACAGCTGATTATCTACTCATGAGAGCAAGAGCTTACCAGAATGATGGAATAACGAAGCTTCCCACCAATGCCTATGATCTAAATGGGGTATGGAATAAAGATAAATATACTGATTTTCAAAAATATTTTGTGGGTGGTACAAGTGAGTACAGTAATACAAGACTCGGAATATCAGGAGGTAATAGTACCACTTCTTTTAATATTAGCGGCGGGCACGATGAACAATCCACTGTTTTTCTGGGAGATTACAGGTATAAAAGAAATACCGTGAGTGCTACTATAGATCACCAGTCAGAAGATAAAAAGTTAAAAGTAAATCTTTCCGCTTATTATACCGGACAAAATAATTTTCTTCCCCCTTCTGATTTCAGTACCGTATATGGGACACTAGCCCCCAATTCTCCTGACCTTTATAATCCCGATGGAAGTATCAACTGGCAACAGGGAACCTTCAGGAATCCCCTTGCTGCTGCGACAAAAGTATACAGGACTAATTCTGAGCAGTTAATCAGTAATCTGACCTTGCAGTATCAACTGATGAAAAACCTTAAAATTCAGATTAATTCAGGATATACCCACGGCAATACCACAGAAAGTAAAATATCTCCTAAAACAGCTTATAACCCTTCCGCTAATATCGGGAGTGAACGCTCGGAATTACAGTTGGTTAAAAAAGAAAATAGCAGTTGGATTATAGAGCCTCAACTGAACTTTGATAAGAAATGGGGAAATCATTCTTTTCAGGCTCTGGTAGGTACAAGCTTTCAGGAACAAACTTCAGATAATCTAAGTTTATACGGAAATAACTTTCCTTCAGATGAACTTATTATGGATATGGCATCTGCCAAGACTGTTTTAGTCCTTAACTCCATGAAAACTGTATATCGTTATCAGGCAATCTATGGAAGGCTTAATTATCAGTACGATGGGAAGTATATTCTGAATCTTACCGGAAGAAGAGACGGTTCCAGCAGATTTGGACCCGGAAAACGTTTTGCTAATTTCGGAGCAGTAGGTGCTGCATGGCTTTTCTCCAATGAAAATTTTCTAAAAGAATCCAGATGGCTCAGCTTTGGGAAACTAAGAGGAAGCTATGGAACTTCAGGAAGTGATCTTATCGGAGATTATCAGTTTTATGACAGCTATCAGTCCTTAGGATATCCCTATGGAGGCTTGCAGGGAATTTCCCCGACAAGACTTTTTAACCCGGATTTTAGCTGGGAGGAAACAAAAAAGTTAGAAATAGCCCTTGAAACAGGATTTTTCAAAGACAGGTTTAATCTTACCGCATCATGGTACAGAAATCGTACTTCCAATCAATTAGTGGGAATTCCTTTACCTATGACCACAGGATTTAGTTCTGTTAATGCCAACCTTAAAGCAACGGTTCAGAACTCGGGTTATGAATTTACCTTTGGCGGACAGATTATTAGACATAAGGATTTTAACTGGAATACTTCACTGAATATCTCTTTTCCTGAGAATAAGCTTATTGCATTCCCAAATTTACAGGGCTCTTCCTATGCCAATTCTTTTGTTGTAGGATATAGCACCAATATCCGTAAACTCTATCATTTCCTTGGCGTAAACCCTACGACAGGATTATACCAGTTTGAAGATGTTAATAAAGACGGGCAGTTTGATTTAAATGACCGAAACATTATAAAAGAAATTAAAACCTACTGGTTTGGAGGATTACAAAACAGCCTTAAATATAAAAACTGGTCACTGGATATTCTGCTTCAATTCTCCAAACAGAATGTAGAGAATATTTTTGCAAGCATCGGAAACTTAGGTATTATGGGAAACAGACCTGAACTTTTCTTAGATTACTGGACTCCCCAGAATCCTAATGCACAATTTCAGATGCCAAGCTCCGGAGCCAATGCCGGGGCGAGTTTAGCTGCCACAAATTTCAGAATGAGTGATGCCACGGTAAGCACCATCCATTCCCTAAAGCTTAAAAATATTTCATTAAGCTATAATTTGCCTAATGGTTTATTGGGAGCCCCGAAAGCATCCATTTATTTTCAGGGACAAAATCTATGGCTATGGTCCAATTATAAGGGTATAGATCCTGAGTTCAGTCTGATCGGCTATACAGCACCTTTAAGGGTATTTTCTTTTGGTTTCACTTTAACATTATGACATTGAAAATGACAACAAAAATTAAAACACTTTATATAACAAGTTTAAGCCTGTTACTGACTATTACCTCATGCGACAGCTTTACAGATATAGATATTCCCGGTAATCAACTCACCACAAAAAAGGTTTTTTCGGATGACGCTCTGGCAAAATCTGCAATGGCTTCTGTATTACGCTCACTTTCTGAAAAAGGTTTTTTATCAGGAGTAAGCTCCGGAGGGACTGCTCTTCTGGGATGTTACACAGATGAACTGGTATCCTACCAGCCTGCGAATTCTGATCTTTCACAAATGTATTTTCTGACCCATAATGCCCAAGGGTCTTCTGCTAAACTATTATGGGAAAGTTCTTATTCACAGTTATATTCCGTCAATGCGATTATTGAAGGTGTAAACAATTCTCCATCACTTTCTAAGGCTGTTAAAGACCAATTATTAGGAGAAGCTTTGTTTATCAGAGGATTATTACATTTTTACCTTACCAGTACGTATGGTAGTATTCCTTATGTTACGACCACTGATTATGAAGTTAACAGGAAAATTCCAAAAAAGACTACTGGTGAAGTATACACTTTGGCTAAAGATGATTTACTTCAAGCATTGTCCCTGTTACCGGAAACCTTGCCTAGAGGAAACAGAATCAGACCTTCAAAGATGGCAGCTTACACTGTTTTGGCAAGAATTGCCCTCTATGAGCAGGGGTGGAGTAAGGCTGTGGAATATGCCACAAAGGTCATAGGTAACCCATCCTATGCCATAGATTCGGATTTAAGCAAAGTTTTTCTTAAGAATTCTTCAAGTGCTATATGGCAGCTTGAACCTATTAGTGGATTAGAGAACACTCATGAAGGAGGCTTGTTTGTATTGGAAACAGCTCCTCCAACTAATGTAGCCATGTCTACTGCTCTTGTAGGTTCATTTGAGAATGGAGATCAAAGAAGGTCCGTATGGATTGGAAAGAAATCAGATACAAGTGGAAACGATTATTATTTCCCCTATAAGTACAAAAAGAATAAAGCGACAGCAAGTTCTGAGGAGTATTCCATCGTCCTTAGAACAGAGGAATTGTACCTGATCCGTGCAGAAGCATTTCTGGAATCAGGACAAATCGTATCTGCTCTAAATGATCTCAATGTCTTAAGAAACAGAGCCGGACTTACGAACATAACCTCGGGAGATTCTGCTGTTATTACTTCCATGATTCTTAATGAATACAGACATGAATTCTTTACTGAACTGGGTAATCGTTTTTATACCTTAAAAAGGAAAAACAGGCTCTCTTCTGAAATAAATCAGGTAAAACCCGGGTGGAAGGATTATTATAGTAACCTTCCGATTCCGGAATCTGAATTACTGCTTAATCCAAACTTATTACCTCAGAATAATGGATATTAAGGTTTTAAAGTTACTTCTTTGTATCACTACTTTCTTATTCTGGATTAGAGGTAAGGCTCAGGAGGTATCCCCAAAGGATAGTTTTATTGTGAATAGTCCTGCCGGAATAACAGGAGATCATTTTGGTGAGTATTATGTATCGAGACTTGTAGCAGATGCTCCGGGAGTAAAATGGATGGTGATTAATAATAAGAATAACTATGGAAAGAATGAGTTTAAGCTGATTGATACAGTTAATAACGAATCAGAAATTCTTCCTTTGGCTTTCGGCTATATATTTTTAGACAAAGATCATTTATTAATATCCTCAAAAGAGGGTATTATTTTTAAGGGGCTAAAAGAAAAAAAGGAGATACTGATTAAAGGAAGACATAAGTATGAGATATTCCCAATCAGCAAAAAAGTACTTTTATACAATTCTTTGGATAAGCAAATGGGTATTTATGATTTTTCAGGAAAAAAAATATTTGAACAGAATAACATCATTTCCTATGATGTTGGCTCTGACTCTTCATTAAAATCTATGAAATCTGGTATAAAGCCAAAGCCTTCGAAACTTAATGTAAAATCTGCTAAACCTTATAGAAAAGAAGTTTTATTTTATGCTACGGATGAATATTGGAAGACATTTGATTTACAAAATCTTGAAATAAAGAGCATAAAAACAGAAGACCCGATTCTAAAATCATGGAAGGGAAAAGATGTAGTATATGGCTTATCGAAGACAAAGAAAGGTATCTTTTTACATCAATGGAAATATGATTTAGAGGGGCTGAAGTATCAGTCCTCCCAAAAGATAGATTTTCCAGTGGGATATACTATAGATATGGAGATACTAAGAGAATCAAAACTTCGGGAGGATCGTTTTCTTATACTGTACCTTAAGAAACAGACTCAAGACAAATCATATCCCTTAGCGGTAGAAATCCGGTACTCCAACCGAAGTGATACTGCTCCTGACTTGTCCCCAAAGTTTGGAATTTATGACCTTAGAGAACACAGGTGGACTTTTTCACCCAATGATAAAGAAGTATTTACCAGTTATAAATGGGTGGGTGATAATAAGGGAGATTTTATTATTTATAATAAAGAAGAGAATGTAAGTGATACTTTGAGTAATCCTAAATATAGGGTTACACTTTTTACCCGGTATGGACTAAAGAAAAGCCTTTTGTTAAATCCATACGTAAGTACTTCAAACTTTCTCTTAGTACCTGATGCTAAGAGTATGCTATTTTTTAAGTCCGGTAGATGGCAGGTAGAGGATTTGGAATCTGGAATCGTAAAAGAACTTCCTTTGGATGGCTTCTTAACCTGGATTTTGGAGGAGTATTCCGGGCTGGAAGATAAACCTCAAGGGAAGGCATGGTTAACAAGTGCAAAAGGGAAAGTATGGTTACAGGAAAAATATGACCTCTATGAGTGGGATATTTTTACAGGCAAGATTAAACGATTAACCTTTGGCAGACAGCAGCATATTAAATATGTAGTCTCTTCCAGTCTTTTAAATAAGGGGATTATTGATACGAATAAGAAAGTTTTATTAGAAACGGAAAATTCTTTATCCAATCATTTTGGTTTATCATGGTTTGACAAAGGAAAAATCAAACCTGTTTACTGGGGAAAAGAAGTGGTTTATAATATCAGGGAGAATGAGGGAGCTCTGCTTTTTTCAACACAGGGATATGAGAGTCCATTAACGATAATGAAGAACGAAGGGAATAAAACCATAGTAATCTACAAAAGTCCCGGAAAAGATGGAGAAAAGTTGGAAGGCAGAAGAATGGAGGTATTTCAGTATAATGTTAATAACGTCACCAAAAAGGCAGTCTTATTATATCCCCAGTATTATGATTCCCAAAAGAAATATCCTATGGTCCTTAACATCTATGAGAATATATCAGAGAAAGCAAATTATTACAGTATTCCGGACTTATATGATACAGGAGGATTTAATCCAGCTTACTATACTTACAAGGGCTATTTTGTATTGCTACCGGATATCCATTATGATAGGGATAAACAGAGTATTATAGAATCTGTAGAAAATGCAGTAAAAGGAGCTTTGGACTTAGTGAGTATTAATCCTCAGAAAATAGGAATTACGGGAATTTCTTTCGGAGGATATGAAACAGGGCTTATCTTGGGAAGAACAGACATCTTTAAAACGGCTGTAATGGGAGTTATGATTGCAGATCTTCCTTCTCATGCCATGAGCTTTTCAAAGCTGGTGGGAGGACCTGATTATTACCGTACGGAAAGAAACCAGACACAGATGGGGAAGAGCCTTTTTGAGGATTACGATGCCTATCTGAAATCTTCTCCGCTTTATTATGCTAAAGAAGTAAAAAGCCCTGTACTGATCTGGACAGGAATGGAGGATGATAACGTAAATCCTATGCAATCAGCGATGTATTATTTAGGATTAAAAAGACTTAAAAAACCAGCAATTTTACTACGTTACCCTAAAGAAGGGCATGCCATATCATCACCTAAAAACAGGCAGGATCTTGGTTTAAAGACCTTTCAATGGTTTGAGCATTTTCTAAGAGATCAGCCTACCGCAGACTGGATGAAACCAATTGTTTCCCATTAATGTGAGACCTGTGTAAAAATTCCCCACCTTTTCCACCAACGTGCGTAATTTTTACCCACCCTATTGTAGAACGTGGTGAAAAATGATTCAGGTTATCACCAAAGGTGTGTAAAATAGATACAGCATCATGAAGAGCTTGCGTAAAAATTACGCAGGCTTTCCTTTCATATTCATCATCTTTTTATTCGATAGTCATTTTTGAGGATATTATTAAAATGACTGGTATATCAAAAAATTCCAGATCAGTAAAAGAGGCTATCTCGATCGGAGTAGCCTCATAACTTTTAAATAATTACAGCCTGCGTAAAAATTCCCCACCTTTTCCGCTGACATGAGTAATTTTTACCCACCCTGTTGTGGAACGTGGATAAAAAAGTAGCAGGTTATCACCAAGGATGAGTAAAATAAATACAGGTTAATGAAGAACTTGTATTTATTTTACGCAGGTCTTGTTTTAATGATTCACAGTCTTTTTTTCTTTCAAGGGCAAGAAATCTTAGACGGGATCATAATTAACTAATATACAGCGTGTTGCTTGTTTATTTTTACTTTTTCAGAGCTCTTAAAAATAGGCGATTTTTTTTCAGCAAGATGTGTCTTTGTACGTACAAACTTTTCAAGTTTTTCCTACAAAGACTCTCTTGCCTTTTTTGCAAAAAGGAGGAAAAACTTCGGAACTCAGTTTTTTTATTTTGGGAAAATCAGGTATAATATTCCAGAATAGCCCATTACATTCTTTTTTAATCTTTGGATATTCCAGATAAGTCCAGATCATTCTTATTTAGCCCAACTCCCTTGTATATTATTGCTTTTAATGTTTTTACACCCCAATTTTGCAAAAAAATAATCAGAAAATAAAACACTGATTTATTTTTTCTATCCTTTATCAAGGTCGCAGTATCAAACCTTACTTACCAAGAAACGCTGAGCTATTTTAATTAGATAAAACTGTACTAAGGTTATTTATAACTGAAAATGAATAAACATGGAAAAGGAGGAAAGGATTTTCATAAGAATTCAAAAATCCAGAAAAGAGAACTGGAAAAAGCTTTGTTCCAAAAAGGGAATTTCTCTGAGTAGTCTAATCATTAATTCAGTAGAAAATAGAATTTTTGATGATGAAAGAAGAAAGGTAATGGCTTTCATTGAAAAGCAGGACAACGTTTTTATCAAGATTGAAACCAATATCAATCAAGTTGCAAGAATCGTAAATGGGCAAAAGTTCATTTCTGAAAAGGTATTGGAAGATTTTTCAAATACACTTTTTGAAATTGAAAAATTGAAAAAAGAACAGAATATGATTTTTTTAAGAATCTATTCAATGCTTGGAAAACGATTATGAGGACAATATAACCTATGGGATCATGCTTTCCCCAGCTCCGACATCAGATTAAGAATTTCTCAATGTATAATAACACAATACAAACATCAATATTGAACATGAATAAAAAACTAACCTTATTTTGTTGTTTACTGGCAATAATACTACCAGTAATGGGCTTTGCCCAAACAGACAGTGATTACAGTAATTTACTTCAGTTTTTAAAAGGCGATGGTGCTTTTGAAAAATGGTTTATGGAAGTGTTTACAACACTTGATACCAAAATTCAGGATAACGCTAATGATGCTGCACTGGTTGGAAAGGCCATAGGCGGATTAGGTGCATTGATGTATCTGGGGTATATGGGATGGCAAATGGCTGCCGGAGATAGAGAATGGGAAATTATGCCTATGCTAAAACCTGTTTTGATTGGATTTACCCTGATCTACTGGACAGGATTTGTGAATTTGATTCAAGTTCCCTTTGAAGCGATTGCAGAACCGGGAATAGCTATTTTTAGTGATATAGAATCTGAGGTCAATGATTTAAGAGTTGAAAGGTTCAAGAAACAACAGCAGGTATTGGATGCTGTCATAAAACTTAAAGCAAGTGAAGATGCCAAACAAGAAGTTATTGAGAATGCTGGTAAAGATGCTGATGATTCCTGGTTTGATATTAGTGATGGATTGGATAAACTTATCCAGCCTATCAAGGAATGGCAGATCAGAATGCAATTTCAGATGCAAAAATTAGTAGCTGAAGTCATTGAATTTGTATGTCTCTCCATTCTCAGAATTTGTGTCTACCTTATTTTCTTTATTCAGAAGATTTGGGCTTATATACTCATTATTTTAGGGCCTATTGCTGTAGGAATGGCTCTTGTTCCGGGATTTGAAAACTCTCTATACAATTGGGTTTCAAAATTCATCAACATCAATCTGTACACTTTCGTTGCTTATACCATTATCAACATAGGTCAGCAACTCATTGCTGCTGGGTATACTATGGAAATTGATAGATATAATGTCCTCTTAACAGATGGTACTGTTACCAATTTGGATGCCCTACTGGTTTACATTAATAACTCTGGAATGATCTATAATCAGCTTTTTACATGTGTTGCCTATATCGTTACCGGAATAGGTGTTTTAATGACTCCTACAATTGCTGATGCGATCGTAACGGCTGGAGGAGCAGGAGTAATGACCAAAATGAAAAGTGCAGCAGGTAAAATGGTAGGAGGTGCAAAATCAGTAATCATAGCTGCTGCCGCAACTAAAACAGCAGGAGCAAATGCAGTGAGAGAAGTAATTAAAAGAACATCTAAGGATTTATTGAGATCTGATCTACCAATCCATCCATCAAACAACAACAGCAATAGCAATAGTAAAAGCAGTAACAGTAACAGTAACAGTAACAGCAACAACAATAATAACAATAATGTCAAAAAAGATAAAACTGAATAAGATTGTCTCATTAGTAACCGACAGAATTTGCAGACTGGATAAACCTTAATATATTAATATCTTCATGAAAGTTATTAAATCTACATCCCCATTATGGGGATTTTTCATTTTATTATAATCTGATGGTTTTTACTGTACCTAGCCTTAAACTCTGTCCGCTTATCGGCTTCGCCTTCTCATGTTTTTTTCAAAAATTATAAATTTTATCAAAATACATTCGGTGGAAACTCTCTTTATTTGTGGGAGATTGTTATATGTTTGAAAGAGGTTTTTGTTTTTATTTTCTTTTTTGCAGAATCAGAAAAAAAA
>NZ_JALAHD010000113.1 GCF_022712095.1 Chryseobacterium sp.
ACTCTCAGTATTATTTTTTTTAATCTGTTTTCTATTTATTATATTTGTAGAAATATATTTTAAATCTATGAAATTTATTGTTTCAAGTGGTGAATTGCAAAAGGCATTACAAACTGTAAGTGGGGTAATATCAAGCTCTCAGTCCAGACCAATTTTAGAAAATTATCTTTTTGAGTTAAATGGAAATAATGTTACCATTACAGCCTCTGACGGTGAAACAACTTTGGTAACCTCTTTGGAAGGAAAATCTGATGATTCAGGTAAGTTTGCTGTTCCCGCAAAAATTTTTCAGGATTTTATAAAAACATATGGAGAACAGCCTCTTACATTATCTGTAAAAGATAACGAAGAAGGAACAGGAAGCCAGCTTGAAATATTAGATGAGAAAGATAATTTCGCCGTAGCTTTGGACAATGCGGATGATTATCCGGAACTTCCGGAGTTTGATGCTTCTCAAAGTGTAACAATGCCTGCTGGAGTTTTATCCGAGGCGTTAACCAACACTCTTTTTGCTACAAGTAATGATTCTCTACGTCCGGTCATGACAGGAGTTCTTTTCCAGTTTGGAGAAAATGAAACTAATTTTGTTTCTACAGACTCCCACAGATTGGTAGTGTATAAAAGAACAGACCTGATGAATGCCGAGCCAATGGAATTTATCATGCCTAAAAAACCTTTAAATATCTTCAAAAATATCTTGGCAAGTTCTAATGATGATGTTACGATTGACTTCAATGAGAACATGGCTAAATTTACTTTTGGTAACCATATCTGGATCTGTAGACTTATCGATGGAAAATATCCTAATTACACTGCGGTAATTCCAAAGGAAAATCCAAATGTATTGACAATTAACAGAAACTTATTGTTAAGTGCAATTAAAAGAGCGTCTATCATGTCTAATAAATCTACCAATCAGGTGAGATTTAAGTTGTCTGCTAATATTCTTCACCTTCATGCTGAAGATACAGAATATGCAAACAAAGCAGATATGCAGATTCCATGTGACTATAATGGGGAAGATATTAATATCGGGTTTAGTTCTAAGTTTTTAACTGAAATGCTGACAATTCTTGGTTCTGATGATATTACAATGAAAATGTCTCAGCCAAACAGACCCGGCATTATAGAACCTCTTGATGGTCTTGAAGAAGAAGAAAATATTTTAATGTTATCAATGCCGGTGATCGGATTATAACATTCAATCAGGATATAGAGAAAGGAGGTTTTATTTTTAAGACTTCCTTTTTTCTTTTTTTGGGGACTTTCAGAACCTAAAAATTTCTCTATCTCTTAAAAAAACACGACATTTGTAAACGCAAAAATTCAGTAAAATTTTCAAAATAAAAACATGAAAATATCAAAAAATTGGTTGAAGGATTATATAAGTACAGAATTGAAAACTGAGAGAATCGGCGAATTTCTTACAGATATAGGCCTTGAAGTAGAAGGAATAGATAAATTTGAAAGCATAAAAGGGAGTTTGGAGGGAATTGTTGTCGGAAAAGTGCTTACATGCGAAAAGCATCCTAATGCTGATAAATTAAAGAAAACTACTGTAGATGTTGGGAATGGGAAGGTGTTGGACATTGTTTGCGGAGCTCCGAATGTAGAAGCAGGACAGACAGTTCCGGTAGCAGTGGTAGGAACTAAAATTTATGATAAGACCGGAAACTTTTTTGAAATTAAAGAAGCAAAAATCAGAGGAGAGGTTTCTCAGGGAATGATCTGTGCCGAGGATGAATTAGGACTAAGTGAAGATCATGGAGGTATTATGGTTTTGGATGAAGCTAAATTTGAAGTTGGAAAGAATTTTGCAGATTATTTTGAATTGACAAATGATGAGGTTTTTGAAATAGGATTGACTCCTAACAGAACTGATGCGATGTCACATTATGGAGTAGCGCGAGATTTATATGCCTTTCTTTCTACTAATCAGCAAAAATCTCAGTTTGAGAAAATTTCGTCTGAAGCTTTGGAGAATGAAGGATCTCATGAGTTCTCTTTAGAAGTTGAAGATTCTGAATTGATCCCAAGATATATTGGAGCCATCATTGAAGATGTAAAAGTAGAAGAATCTCCCGTTTGGCTAAAAGACAGATTGAAAGCAATAGGATTAGGACCGATCAATAATGTAGTGGATATTACTAATTATATCCTTCACGGACTTGGACAGCCTCTTCATGCTTTTGATGCTGATAAGATTGCAGATAAAAAAGTGAAAGTAGGAACTGTAAAAGCTGGTACTAAGTTTATAACACTTGATAATGTAGAAAGAACTTTAAATGGTTCGGAAATCATGATCAAAGATGGTAAAGATCATCCGATGTGTATTGCCGGAGTTTTCGGAGGAATTAATTCCGGGGTTTCTGCAGATACTAAAACCATCTTCCTTGAAAGTGCTTATTTTAATCCAATAGCAATAAGAAAAGCAGCTAAATTCCATGGATTGAATACAGATGCTTCTTTCAGGTTTGAAAGAGGAATAGACCCTAATATTACAAGAACAGCAATTACTCATGCTATTAAAATGATTCAGGAATTGGCGGGAGGAAAGTTAGTAGGAGAATTGTTGGAAGAATATCCGAAGAAGATTGAGGATAGCTATGTAATATTGAGATTCTCTAAAATTGAACAGATTTTAGGAACAAAAATCCATAGAGAAAAAGTAAAAGAAATTTTAAAAGCTCTCGATATTCAGGTATTGAATGAAATCCAGAATGGATTTGAAATTTCTGTTCCTGCATACAGAGCAGATGTAACAAGAGAAATCGATGTTATTGAAGAAATTCTGAGAATCTACGGATATAATAAAATCGATTCTCCTCAGAAGATCGCTTTTACCCCCGTTAGATTAAGTTCTAATGATCAGGATGAGCTGGAAAACAGCTGGGCAAGAAGTTTACAGAGCTTAGGGTTCTATGAAGTAATGAATAATTCCTTGACTTCTGTAAAAGATGAAACTGACGCGGTAAAACTTTTAAATCCATTGAGTAATGATTTAGCTTTTATGAGAAAGTCTTTAATGGAAGGGCTTCTTCAGAATGCTATTTATAATATCAACAGAAAGAACCAGGATATCAAGTTCTTTGAATTTGGAAAGATCTATCACAAAAGAGATAGTTATGAAGAAAGAAAACAGTTGGCTATTCTGATTTCAGGAAGAGATCTTGCTGAAAACTGGCTTCAGCAGAAGTCGGTTACCAACTTCTATAATCTTAAGGCATATGTGAAGGTATTATTGGAAAGATTATCCTTAAAGTATAAAGAAGTGGCTTTGGCAGATGAACGATTTTCTGATGCTTTAGCTTATGAGGTGGATGGCAAAACCCTTGTAAGAATAGGAAAAGTTTCCCCTGCAATGCTGAAAGACTTTGATATCGATCAGGAATGTTTCTATGCAGAGATCGAGCTTGAACTGGCACACGAGCTGCGTTCCAATGAACCTCTTAAATTCCGTGATATTCCTAAATTCAATAAGATAAGAAGAGATCTTGCTTTATTGATCGATAAAAATATTTCTTATCAGGATCTTTACCAGACGGCAAGAAAAAACAAATCTCCCTATCTGAAGAATATTAATTTATTCGATGTATATGAAGGTAAAAACCTGCCTGAAGGTAAAAAGTCTTATGCAATGAGCTTTGAACTTCTGAACGAAGAGAAAACTTTAGAAGAAAAAGAAATTTCTGAAGTAATGGATTCTTTGGTAAAATCATTTCAGAAAGAATTTAATGCAGAATTAAGATCATAATTGAAATAATATTGATAAATAATAAAAATAACCTCTTATCTGTAAGAGGTTATTTTATATAATCAGAATCTAATAAAATCCTAATGTTTTATGGGAGAGAGAATCATATAAATTTCTTAACTTTGGTTATAAGTTAAAGAGAATAAAAATGAAAAATCTTTTTTTAAGCATGTGCGCAGCAGCTGTTTTGGCGTCATGTGGATCGAGAATGTCCAGCTCCTCTTCTTCAAAATTAGGAAAAGCTCAGCCTTCGTTGGCTAACACTAAATGGACATTAGCAGACAATGTTAAAGGAAAAGTTCCTACCCTCAATATAGATGGAGAGAAAGTGAGTGGAAATGCAGGATGTAATAATTACTTTGGAACATTAACCATGGATGCTTCTACCGGTAATTTTTCTGCGGGGCAGATGGGGTCTACAAGAATGATGTGTGATAATATGAGCGTTGAGCAGAACTTTATGGATATGATGCAGAAAGCAAATAAATATGTTGTAGTAGGTTCAACTCTGGAATTGTATAAAGACAATCTTTTATTATTGAAATTTAATAAAGCTCAATAAAAAAATAAAGGAACTCAGCTGAGTTCCTTTTTTATGTTTTGTTTTTTAATCTTCCTCTTCTTCGTCATATTTAGCCAACTCTTCATCACACCATTTAAAAGCAGCTTCTACTACTTTAGTAGCCTCGTCTGCCATAGTTTCTTCGTCGTCTCCTTCCAAGTCATCTAACCATTCTACTTCTTCTTCCTCTACATTAAGAATAAACCTTGGATATTCTGTATGAACTACGAATAAATCTTCTGGGAACTCCGAATTATCCGCTAATAAAAACTTTGGTAACTTCATTTTTTTAATGTTTAAACTTTCTCAAAGATAAATAAAATTATTGATATTTATTCTTGTCGATTTTAATTTTTTGTAAAACTTTATATCTGGTGAGCGTGGTTTTTTGTAAGCTATCTTTAGGCGTAAAAGTTACTTTTATTTGTGGATTTATTGTACTGATAAGCTCTGCAATCTGGATTTTTTCCAAATCCCCTTCAGACTCCAGATAAAATTTTAAAGGAACTTTGTCAAGGTTTTCAGATTGTAAAAACGCTGTCATTTCCTTTCTGTTTTCAAGATAATTTCCTTTTGAAAGCCAAGTAAATACTGCCCCGGACATAATACTTAAAATACCAATTGCGTACACTTTTATATCAAACAACTGAAATAGCTTTCTGAAATAGACCAGCCAGATCGGAAAACTGAAAGGTGCCAGTAAACGGTAATCGATCTCATTAACCGAATAAAAATATTGAATAAAAAAAGAACAGATAATTCCTGAAACTCCTATGAATACAAAGAAAAATTCAGTATTGGAAAGCTTTTTTCTTACAAATAAGAAAATTATCAGACAGATATTTAGAAATCCTATTCCATAAATTCCGTAATTGACAACTCCACCGGAAGGATTAGCTATATGCACAAAAGGGTTGAATGTGGTACATAATCCCTGGAATAATTCTACCAATAATTTAGAAGTAGGATGAAGCCCAATTTCTAAAAAGGTCTGAATGTAATTTTTATTAAAATAATCTATAAACAATAATTTATAAAGAACTACAAATACAAATCCCATTGCTCCTGAAATAATGAAAGTAGGGGCGTATTTTCTTTTCCATATAAAAAGGCCATAAAGTCCCGTTCCTCCAATAATAAATAAAGCACTGTATCTGATATTATAAAGAATTATTAAGCTTAAAGATAAATAGAAAACAGCTTTTCCTTTTTCCAGTTTTCCGGAAATAATTAATTGGGCTATATATAAAAAAATCATGACAAACGGGAGAATAAAGGCTTCGCTCATCGTATAAGAATAGATGGAAAGAAAACTGAATAAAGCACTGAGGACAATACTTTCCCTCAGATAGAAATTTTTTTTCCATGCAAAATAGATAATAAATAAGAAAGCCAGAATCCCGATGATCTTACTGCTCCAGAACTCGTCAGGCCCGAAAAACGTAAAGAATTTAATGGCTGCCGGATAGCCCAGCGGAGTAGTCGTGTTGTCTATTTCGGGTAATCCATGAGCAAACCTCATATAACGTATGGAGTCGGGGCTTACTCTTCCTTTCTCATTCAGTAAAAAACGTAAAATGGTCATCAATAAAGTAATGATGACCAATAATATTTGAATGTATTTTTCTTTTTTTCTCATGAAAAATTATTTCGAAAACATTTTTGAAACCTTTTCAGCTTTCTTGCTTTCAGAATAGTCATAGAATCCTTCTCCTGATTTTACTCCTAATTTTCCTGCCATTACCATATTTACTAATAATGGATTAGGAGCATATTTAGGATTTTTGAATCCATCATACATCACATTCAGAATGGCTAAACATACATCTAAACCAATAAAATCAGCAAGCTGAAGTGGTCCCATTGGATGTGCCATTCCCAATTTCATTACCGTATCGATTTCTTCAACACCCGCTACACCATTATAAAGAGTTTCGATAGATTCATTGATCATCGGCATTAATATTCTGTTAGCTACAAATCCGGGATAATCATTCACTTCTACAGGAACTTTACCCAAGGTTTTACTCATTTCATAAATCAGATCAAATGTTTCTTTAGAAGTAGAGTAACCTTTGATGATTTCTACAAGCTTCATAATAGGAACCGGATTCATAAAATGCATTCCGATTACTTTTTCAGGTCTTTGGGTGGCTGCAGCAATCTTTGTAATAGAAATTGAAGAAGTATTAGTGGCCAAAATGCAGTTTTCAGGAGCAAACTCATCCATCTGACCAAATATTTTAAGCTTAAGATCCTGATTTTCCGTAGCTGCTTCTACAATGAGATCAGCACTTTCTACTGCATTTTTCAGCTCAGTGAAAGTGGTAATGTTTCCTAAGGTTTCTGCTTTTTGTTCCTCAGTAAGGTTTCCCTTTGCAATTATTCTGTCAAGGTTGGTAGTAATGGTTTTCAGTCCTCTGTCCAATGCATCCTGGGATACATCCACTAAATTAACTTTAAAACCACTTTGCGCAAAAGTATGTGCAATTCCGTTTCCCATAGTTCCCGCTCCGATTACTACAATGTTTTTGATCATTTTTACTTATTTTTATAGATAGTTAATTTTTTATTTAATAAATCTTCTTTGATAGCTATATTGGTTTCATCAAAATTTACAAACCCATCACGGTTCTTTTTTCTCATATTATTTTGTGATGAAATAACGGATTGGAGCCCTTTTGTAAAAGTGTCTTTTTGATTTTTAGAAAGATTATCAATCCCGATATAGAGACTGAATTCGCCTTCTTTTCCTAATCCGGGTTCAATATACATTTCAGGATTCTGAAGCTTGTTTTTCTTTTGAAATTGTTTCACATAATTAATAACCGGGCTTTCAGAAGGTGTTCCGCAGCAAATACTGGCATAACCAATCTGTACATAGTTTTGATTCTTTTGTGAATAAAAAGAGGTAAAATAAAATATACCTGTAAGTAATATTATTTTTTTCATTTTGACTGAATATTAAAATAGTCCCATACCACTTTGGAAACATCCGAAATGATCTTGCAGTTTACCGCTTCCGTTTCCATGGAATTACTGACAAATACTGCAATAGCATAATGCTTTCCATTGGGTAAAGTTACGATTCCCATATCATTTTCAGCACCCGTTAAACCATCTTTATTTTTACCTGAAGCACCTGTTTTATGAGCAACAGGAGTGTTTTTAGGAAGCTGTTCTACCAATTTATTAGCCCCTGTCGTCGTTCCTAACATAGTGTTCATAAGAAAATCAGTTGATTTTTTTGAAAGTAGCTTACCTTTATAGAACTTCTTTAATACATCTGTGATAGAATTTGTGGTACTGTAGTTTTCATATTGAGCGTTCCAGTCTTTATGCATTTCTTCTTCATTGAATTTAATCTGAAAACCTTTAATTCTTTTCGATTCCATAAATTTTTGAACGTTTTCTGTTCCGCCAATCAGTCTTAAAAGAATGTCACATCCATTATTGTCACTTTGGGCAACGGTATATTTGATAATCTCATCCAAAGAAAGCCATACTCCTCCATTGGGATATTTTTCTCGAAGTGGTGACCAGGTATTTTCTAAAAGATCAGATTTCTTTACGATTACTTTTTGATCCAGAGAAAACTTTCCTTTATCTACAAGGTCCAGAACAGCAGCAGCAATGTGAAACTTAAATACACTTTGCATAGGCAGCTTTTTTTCTCCATTGATATCAAATTTTGAATTCTTTTCAATCTCTGATACGGAAACTCCTACCGTAGCATTTTTTTCTTTAATAATGGATTCAATCTCTTGTTTCAGAACTGATTGCTGGGAAAATGCAAATGCAGAAATGCAAATAAAAAGGAATGTTAAATTTTTCATAGATTCAGTGTTAAAATTAAATCCCTTTTAGATTCTAAAAGGGATTTGCAATTTAAGATAATTATTATTTTAATTCAAAATAATTCAGGTTGACACCATCATTTTCAAAGGCGATCCTGATTTTATTTTCTCCTTTTTTGAGTATAAGCCCTTTTGCTGTGAAGGTTTTCCAGTTTTCAGAACCTCCTGTGGATGGCAATGAAATACTCATCAGCTGTTTTCCTGAAGGATCAACTATTTTGATAGACCCACCTTTTTCACTTGCATAGCGGATGTTAACCGTATAACTTTTATCAGATTTACTTTGCAGGGTATATTGCATCCATTCTCCCGTTTCTGTTTTTCCTACGTAATATTGATTCGTATCCTTATCTTTACATACATAGATATCCACACCGTCATTTCTCATCTGATGTCCGGAATTCCATTCGGATCTTTTCTTAGGGTCACTTACCCAAAGGTTAATAAAATCATTATCCTTATAGGCAGAACCTATTCTTCCAAGATCATATTCTGTGGCAAAAATTCTTCCCGGAACCTGAAGGTTTTTAAAAGGAAGGGTGGAGGATTCATTGACCTGTCTGAACATAGCATCGATAACATCCTTTTTGATTTCGACATTCCTGAACTTATAGTTATCAGCAATTTTCATTAATGCTTTGTAAGCATAATCTCTGGATGGTTTTTCTCCGCCATTCGTCCAATAATCCAATAGTTTCTGATATTCCGGAGTTATTTTTACATTGGTGATGCCTGCTGTATTATCAATTTTCTTCATAGGCCAGAATGCGTATCCGATATTATGCTTATCTAGGAGCTGAATAAGTTCTGTAAACCAGACATTGGAGTTCTCTCCTGTTTCGCCCAGCCAGATCGGCATATTATGCTTATCCCTGAGCTCCATGATTCCCTCTAATGCTTTATCATCATTATTGGTCCAGTATTTATGAAAACTGAAAACCATATTATCATCCCAGATCGGAGTCAATCCGTTATAGTTATTTCCCCATCCGTTTCCTTCAAGGAAGATGATATGTTTCTTATCTATTGTACGGATGGCTTCCGTGATTTCTCGCTGCAACTTCCAAAGAGGGGCATTAGACATTTCATCCGTTCCGTTGGGATTCTTGCCTGTGAAATTGATATTAGGCTCATTAATTAGATCATATCCACCGATCCACGGCTCATCTTTATATCTTTCTGCCAGTTTTTTCCAAAGTTCTATAGTTTTCTTCTGATTTTCTTCACTTTCCCACAGAGAAGGTTTGGATTTATCGTTGTCAGAAATATTCACATCATTTCCCTGGCCTCCCGGAGCAGCATGAAGATCCAGAATCAGATATATTTTATTATCAGCACACCACTTCAATAAATCGTCAGTCATTTTGAAACCTTCTTCCAACCACGTATTTTTTCCTTTTACAGGTTCTTTCTCAATGGGTAATGTATAAAGATTATAATGCATTGGGAGCCTGATGGAGTTAAAACCGGACTTAGCTAAAAAATCAATATCCTCCTTGGTAATTCCGTTTTTTAAATAAGCTTTATAAAAATCATTCATTCCGTCTTCACCTACCAGTTCTGATATTTTTTCCTTGATTTTATATTGCGGGCCGGCAAAATCGGCAGTTTTAAGCATATAACCTTCCTGGAGCATCCATCCTCCAAGACCAAGACCTCTCAACTGGATATTTTCACCTTTATCATTGACAATTTTTTTACCATCAGTCTTTAATAATTGTGATGTCCCAAATTGAGACAATAAAAAAGCGGATAGTAGGATGACTCTTTTCATAGTTTTAGATTTTTAAAATATTAGGGATTGTTTTTTAGTATTGAAAATTTTAATAGAATAACAAATATATTCAAAATTATGAAATAAGATTTAATCTTCCTTATTAAATACACTATTTAATAAGGAGAAATTACTCATAATCTCTAATATAGATTATTTACCTTTGATAGATTATGTGGCTAAATTGCTACATAAGCATTAAAAAAAATCTGCTGAATCCACAAAATCTGCGAGAGAGAAAATATTAGCTAATCAACTTCATAATCTTCAAAGCCACTTTCAAAGCTTCCGTACCATCAGCCAGAGAAACTTCTACCTTCTTATTTTCCGTAATAGAATCAGCAAAAGAATTCAATTCATCCAGAATAGCATTATTAGGCTGTATATTAGGATATTCAAATAAGATCTGATTTTTCTCTCCTTCCGCATTTTCAATAATCATATCAAAAGGAGTTGGGTTTTCAGGTGCATCTTTCATTCTGATCACTTCCGCTTTTTTCTCTAAAAAGTCAACCGAGATATAGGCATCTTTTTGAAAGAAACGGCTTTTTCTCATAGCCTTCATGGAAATTCTGGAAGTCGTAAGATTGGCCACACAACCGTTTTCAAATTCAATCCTGGCGTTGGCTATATCCGGAGTTTTGCTCACTACACAAACACCGCTGGCATGAATATCCTTCACTTTAGATTTTACCATACTCAATAAAATGTCGAGATCATGGATCATCAAATCCAATACTACGGAAACATCGGTTCCACGAGGATTGAATTCTGCTAATCTGTGAATCTCAATGAACATTGGATTCTGAATGTATTCTTTAGTGGCAATAAATGCAGGATTATATCTTTCAACATGTCCTACCTGTGCTTTAATCTTATATTCCTGACATTTGGACAAAATTTCTTCAGCCTGTTCAAGAGTTTGGGTAACAGGTTTTTCAATGAAAAAATGAAGACCTTTATCAATAGCTTTTAAAGCATAATCATAATGATAAAGAGTAGGAGTTACAATATCCAGAACATCAATCTGATTTAATAAATCATCAAGATTTTCAAAATAAGGATATCCGAATTCGGCTTCCAGTTTTTTTCCGTTTTCAACATCTTTATCATGAAATCCGATCAGTTCATATTTTTCTGATTGGTTAAGAAGTTTTAAATGTATTTTCCCCAGATGTCCGGCTCCTACCAAACCTGTTTTCAACATAAGATTAAATTTTTGTAAAGATATAAATTAGACATGAGATTTTATCTATCACCTGTAAGGCTTTTCCAATGAAAAATCTCATATCGGGACTACCGAATCTGGAATCTAATCCCTATTTTTGTGGAATGCAGGATTCATTTGTACATAAAGGAAAAAGAAAGATTTTAGTCGAATATCTACGGCATAAGATCGGGATATCGGATGAAAATGTGCTGAAAGCAATGAGTGAAGTTCCCAGACATTTATTTATTGAAAGTATTTTTGAGGATTTTGCTTATGAAGATCGTGCATTTCCCATATTAGCTCATCAGACTATCTCTCACCCTTCTACAGTAGCGGAACAATCCGAACTATTGCAGGTGAAACCGGGAGAAAAAATATTGGAAATAGGAACAGGCTGTGGTTATCAGACCGCCGTTTTATTGGCAATGAAGGGCCTGGTATATACTGTAGAACGCCAGAAAGACCTCTTTGATTTCTCTAAAAAAAAATTTAGAGAATTACATTTAAATCCAAAATTCCAAAGCTTTGGAGACGGGTTTGCGGGTTTACCGACTTTTGCACCATTTGATAAAATTATCGTCACATGCGGAGCTTCTGTTTTACCCACAGAACTTCTCAAGCAGTTAAAAGTAGGAGGGAAGATGGTGATTCCTTTAGGTCCTACTGATGAACAGGTACTTTACAGATTTACTAAAGTTTCCTTAACTGAATTTGAAAAAGAAGAGTTCGGAGCTTATAAATTTGTTCCCATGCTGAACAATACCAATCAGTAAATTGTATTGGAAAAGAGAAATTTCCTTCAATAATTATAAATACTTAATAATCACAAAGCCCAATGAACGTATTTGTTAATAAAAGAATTCCCGAAATAGGCATTACTATGCTTAAAGAAGCCGGATTCAATGTAGTTATACCTGAAAATGATAATCTCTCACAAGATGAATGGCTGGATTACTGCAAAAACGCAGATGCTATTCTGAATGTAGGCAATAATAAATTTGATAAGAACTTTTTTGATCAGTGCCCGAATATTAAAGCCATTGCTTTATTTTCTGTAGGTTTTGATCATGTAGATATTAAGGAAGCTAATGTCCGTAAAATTCCGGTTGGAAATACACCGGATGTACTTAGTAAAGCTACTGCTGATACAGCTTTTCTATTAATGCAGTCAGTTGCGAGAAGAGCAAGCTATAATTTTCAGAAAGTAAAAGAGGGAAATTGGGGTGTTTTTGATCCGTTAGAAGGACTGGGTCAGGAATTGTATGGGAAAACTTTGGGAATCTTCGGGTTGGGAAGAATAGGTTTTAAAATGGCTGAAAGTGCTCAGAGAGCTTTTGATATGAAGATTATTTATCATAACCGAAATAAAAATGAGCAGGCAGAAAAAGAATTGTATGCACAATATGTTTCCTTTGAAGAGCTGATTATACAATCTGACGTGCTGAGTGTTCATGCTAATTTTATTCCCGAACATGCCCATCTTTTTAATCAGTCTGTTTTTGAAAAAATGAAATCTACTGCCATCTTCATCAATACGGCAAGAGGAGGATTTCATAATCAGTCCGATTTGTATAATGCTCTTGTATCTGAGACGATCTGGGGTGCCGGTTTAGATGTTACCAATCCCGAACCGATGTCACAGGATGATCCTATTTTAAAGCTTTCAAAAGTATGTGTATTACCTCACATAGGATCAGCTACTATAGAAGCCAGAAGCGGAATGTCAAGGCTGGCAGCTGAAAATATCATCGCTTTTTCAAAAGGAGAGAAGATGCCGCATTGTGCTAATCCTGAGATATATCAATAAACCCACCAGGCAAGGGATAGTAATGAATGTACTGGAAAAAATTGAGAAAAAATTTCAATTTTCTTATCCTGAATTGTATAAAAAAATGTACCGGGATCAGTTTCTGGATTGGGGAGAATTCGGTTCTGATGGTTATAAGGAAACTTATTGTGAAATAAAGAAGAATCCTCCGTTCTTATTCTTTGCAGAAGATTTTGAGATTCTATCTTTTGATCAGATTATTATGGAAATGGAGTCCTTCGTAGATTTTAAAGATTATCGAAGAATACATCCCGAATATCAATTAATCCCCTTTGCACAAAATGGAACGGGAGATCTGTATTGCTTTTTGTACAGTGAAGAATATAAGGGGCAGGTTCCGGTTGTTTTTATGTGGTATGATTCAAATAATGCAGATATAAAGTCCCGAAGCTTTCAGGATTTTATATTCCGGGAGCTCTTGGAAATGGTTGTAGACATTGAAGGAGGTGACGTTATTATGGAGGGAAGTTTTAAAGAAAATACGGTTAATATGTTAAAGACCCATAAAAAGTATATATCCGATACCCGGTTAAAAATAATTGAGGAAATTTATAGCAGGGAGCTTCGTACATTTTCCTCGAAAGGTTTGTTTGGTGAAAGAGAAGAAATAGGTTTAATAAGCTATGAAGAATTAAGAAGCCTGTTACAATCGGAAATTGGTTTTGATGGATTAAATAAAACTTTTAAGCATGAACTTTCCGTGCCTGTAGTACCTGTAGTAAAGGATGATAGTAACAATCAATAGACAGGACATTTAAAGAGATACTTTGAGAATTAAAGAATAAGTTCCCAAATATTGAAATTTTATATGAAGAAGAGAAGACCAACAGAGCTTTTAAGTTCTGGTAAATTCTTGGTTTAATAAGTATTTTTTGACCTTTCAGATACAATGTTGGAACTATTTTTGTTCTTTAATTTTCAATATTAAATACTTAAATTATGATATCTGAAGATAATACCAACGAACAAGATCGTAAACTCAGAGAGATGGATTATAATCCCGCTGAAGATTTATTTAACCAAGAAAAACACATAAGCTTAGACGGAGATGGAAATCCTGTTTTTGATGAAGATCAGGATGACGATAAAATAGACAAAGGATTGGATATTCCGGGAACTGAAGATGATGACGTAATGGAGGAAATTGGCTCGGAAGATGAAGAAAATAACTATTGGAGTATCAGTGATAATGAAGATGACCACGAGGAAGAAAACGAAGATGTAATAGAATAATAATATAGAAAACCTTACTCACTCAGTAAGGTTTTTATTTTTGAGGATCTACCAACCTCAAAAGAATAAAAATTCCCCTCCTCTGGAGGAGGCTTCGGTTGAAAAGAGAAGCTGGGGTGGAAAAACCAGAACTTAAAAACATACATGAAACAAACCCTCACCCAAATCCACGGAATCCCCATTCATAGAAACTTCGTAGAAAATCTTCCCTACAACCCCAGTCTTAAAATTTACGTAAGAAATAAACGCAAAGCCGGAATCCTCAGCGAAGTCCTCTTTTGGAAACAGGTTCGTGCAAGAATATTTCATGTAATTGATTTTGACAGACAGAGAATTATTGGCAACTATATCGTAGATTTTTATGAAAAACGCTAGGTCTGGTCATTGAAGTTGATGGACCGAGTCATAATGGAAAAGAGGTATATGATGGAATCAGGCAGGAGTATCAGTATCTGAAATCTTTGGAGCTGATGGTTTTCAGGATTACTGATTTTGATGTGAAAAATACGCTTTCGGTAGTGATGAGAGAACTTGAAGATTATACTGTTCCGAATTATGGCCCCGTCTTCTAAAATTCCCTGAATTTGAGAATCCACCTCTCCGGAAGATGGGAATTTTTCCTTTTTGTTGCATTGTATTTTCCAATTTGAATATCTTTAAAACCAGAAATATTCAAAACTAAACTTAAAGATGACTTTCCAGGAACAGATACAACAGGGAATACCTAACCAGCTGCCACAGCCTAAGCCTTATGAAACTAATATTAACCATGCGCCTAAGCGTAAGGAGATATTAGGGGAGGAAGAGAAAAAATTGGCTTTAAAAAATGCTTTAAGATATTTCAGCTCTGAATTTCATGCTGAATTACTACCGGAATTTAAGGAGGAATTGGATAAATATGGCAGAATCTATATGTATCGTTTCCGTCCGGATTATGAAATGAAAGCCAGACCAATCACTGATTATCCAGGAAAATCCCAGCAGGCTAAAGCAATTATGCTGATGATTCAGAATAATCTGGATTATGCGGTGGCTCAACATCCTCACGAACTGATTACTTATGGAGGAAATGGTGCTGTTTTTCAAAACTGGGCACAGTATCTTCTGACAATGAAATACTTATCGGAGATGACGGATGAGCAGACTTTAGTAATGTATTCCGGACATCCGATGGGATTATTTCCTTCACATAAGGATGCACCGAGAGTGGTGGTAACTAATGGAATGATGATTCCTAATTATTCTAAGCCGGATGACTGGGAGAAGTTTAATGCTTTGGGAGTAACCCAATATGGGCAGATGACAGCGGGAAGTTATATGTATATTGGTCCTCAGGGAATTGTCCATGGAACAACTATTACGGTATTGAATGCTTTCAGAAAAATAAATAAAGATTCTAAAGGGGGCTTATTTGTAACCTCCGGATTGGGCGGAATGAGCGGAGCACAGCCGAAAGCAGGAAATATTGCAGGTTGTATTACCGTTTGTGCAGAAGTAAATCCGAAGATCACTAAAATCCGTCATGACCAGAAATGGGTGAATGAAATTCATGAAGATCTGGATGAATTAGTGATGAGAGTAAAGAAAGCTCAGGAAAACAAAGAAACGGTGTCTTTGGCTTATCTGGGAAATGTGGTTGAGGTATGGGAAAAGTTTGATCAGGAAAATTTAAGGATAGATATAGGATCGGATCAGACTTCTCTTCATAATCCATGGGCTGGAGGATATTATCCGGTAGGACAGAGTTTTGAGGAATCTAATAAAATGATGGCGGAAGACCCGGAATTATTTAAAGATAAAGTTCAGGAAAGTTTAAGGAGACATGCTGCAGCTATCAATAAACATACAGAAAAAGGAACTTATTTCTTTGATTACGGAAATGCTTTCTTACTGGAAGCTTCAAGAGCAGGAGCTGATGTAATGGCAGAAAACCTGGAGCTGGGAAGAGAGTTCAGATATCCGAGCTATGTTCAGGATATTATGGGACCGATGTGTTTTGATTATGGATTTGGACCTTTCCGTTGGGTATGTACCAGTGGTAAACCGGAAGACTTACAGAGAACGGATGATATTGCCTGTCAGGTTTTAGAGGAGATTCAACAGAACTCTCCTGAAGAGATCCAGCAGCAGATGAAAGATAATATCCAGTGGATTAAAGGAGCTCAGGAAAATAAATTAGTAGTAGGTTCACAGGCTAGAATCCTGTATGCCGATGCGGAAGGAAGGATGAAGATTGCAGAGGCTTTCAATAAAGCTATTAAAAATGGACAAATAGGACCTGTAGTATTGGGAAGAGATCATCACGATGTTTCGGGAACAGATTCACCCTACAGGGAAACTTCCAATATTTATGATGGTTCCCGTTTTACAGCCGATATGGCGATTCAGAACGTGATTGGTGACAGCTTCCGTGGTGCTACATGGGTATCGATCCACAATGGTGGCGGAGTAGGCTGGGGAGAAGTAATTAACGGAGGTTTCGGAATGTTACTGGATGGAAGTGATGAAGCAGACCGAAGATTGAAATCTATGCTGTTCTGGGATGTGAATAACGGAATTTCCCGAAGAAGCTGGGCACGGAATGAAGGGGCTATTTTTGCCATTAAAAGGGCAATGGAAACAGAGCCGAATTTGAAGGTAACACTTCCGAATTTTGTGGATGAAAGTTTGTTTTAAAATTAAATAATATAGATAATATAGATAATGAAGAACCTGCTATTAAGCAGGTTTTTTTATTTGAAACTCATTGTAAAAAGAAAGAGTTCAAAAAAATAATAGATTCAATTATAACACGACGAGTTTTGTCGTAATACGCATTTACATTTGTATCAGAGCAACAAAGAACAGAAGCAGATATGAAACAAAACAACTAAAAAACAAAGAAAATGAAAAAAAACGATGATGAACTTTGGGATTTATCCGGTTTTAAGATTCTGTCCCTTAAAGAGGTAAATCAGGGATTTACAGGAGATATAAATCCTTTACAGAAACTATTGGGAATACCCAATTCAAATGAAGCTGAATTTAAAGATGATGAGTATATAAACCTAACTAAGTTACTTGGGGATATAAAATACAACTACGGAGGTGGAAGGGGAGAACAAATGCAATATGTATTTAAAGACTATTTTCAGAGTATAGTGCAGACTTATATCATGGATGGGGAGAAGCATATTGATGTTTCTGCAAAGATTTATCTTAAAGACGGGATTGTAAAAGTCTCTCAACATTTAGGATCAGATAAACCGCGTATGGAACTTTTTTTTGATGAAAATGACAGAATCACTTATGCTTTAACATTCCGGTATATAGACACAAGAGAGGATGCTATAGAACTCAGAACCCATTCTTTTGAAGAATACAAAAATCTGCTTTTATATCTTGGCTATGGAAATGTAGAAACAGATCAGAAAGCTTCCAGATTTTTTATTGGAGAGTATACAGATTTCCTGAGAAAATCTAAAAATCCACAAGATCTATACAAAGTGTATGGAGATATGCCTGCCAGTTTTATTAAGAATATTCACCTTTCTACAGACATAGTGGTTAATCACCTGATGATTCTTACAAAAGAAGATGATACAGGCTGGCTGAGCTGGACAACTGATACGAGTTCATTACTGATTAAGGTAATGGGAATGTTCAGAAAGTATCAGGAAGCAGTAGATTATTTCTGGGCGAATCCAAAACTGCTTACAGAGATCTATGATAATCTGGATGGTACTTCTGAGGTGTTGGGTCTGCCCATATCTAACCGTATTATTTTTACTTCTGTGCTTAATGAATTGGCTAAAAGAGATGCTAATTCTAAAAATAAGATTACAGAGAATCATCTTATTAATGGTGATGGATATTTTATAGAATCTCATATTCTGGAATTAAACAGCACTTTGAATGCAATTAAAGGAATTATGAGCTTCGACTGGGACTTCGATTATCAGGATTCTATCTTCCTGCAACAGAAAAGAACTGTTACGAAAATCATTGAGAATCAAGAAACAGATGAGCTGGGTAAGGGAGGAAGTACAGTAGAACAAACCCAAATTATAGAAGAGGATATTGATAAAGGGTATATGTACCATCCTATGCATTTAGTTCATTTTGTAGATAAAAGTGAAGAAAAGGCTAATCTGGTAACGGCTTTATTTATAAAAGCGATTGCAGATGAGAAAGAATGGGAGACTGTAATGCAGAACATTCGTATTGGGGGAGATATTATTGCCATTATTGCAGGATTTATGACAGTGGGACTTACTGGAAATCTTTCTGTACTGGCTATCGCAGATCTAGGTTTGGCAGGTACAGATCTGGTTGTAATGGATGAAGATGTAAAACAATGGCTTTCGGAATATCCGGAAGGAAGGTGGTTTGTGGAAAACTGGGATATAATCTATGCTTTAGTAGGATCAGGAATCCTTAGTACTGTTATGATGGATGGGATTTTAACATATGGCCCAACCCTTTTGGAAAAGGTGAAGAATCTTAAAAATGTAAAGGGAAATTATCTTACTTTTACGAAGCAGTTAGATCAATTGGTAACCGAGCTGGAAGCCTATCGATTGAAAAATCCCAGTAATGCGATAGAAGAAGTAGTATTGGTTGGTGAGAAGAATGGGCTTTTAAAGAAGCTGGTAAAAGCTTTTTGTGCACCAAATGCCAATTTTGAATATGTCGTAAATAATTTATTTAAAAAAGGAATCTCTGTAAGAAAAGCAGGTGATAATCTTTATGAAGTTTATTATAAGGAACAGCTTGTAAAGACAGGAACGGGAGCACAAGTAGGTGCATTTTTAAGTAGGGTTTATTATTCTTCACCAGTAAAAGTTGAAGCTTTTATACAAGGAATATTTATAGAATCACTCACGGATTTTGAAAAAGCAGGGCTACTCAAAAGTATCTATCACTATTATAAAGGATTGAAATATAGAATTTTGATATATGAAGGAGAAATTATTTGGAAAGTAGCTGATGAGAGATTTGTTTGGGAAAATTCCGCAAGGGTTTGGGGGGGTGAATTAGAGTTTGATTTTAATACTTATGGAGTAAAAGGTTTGGGGCAGAGATTTACTGATGAGGCTTTTAATCATTTTGGAAAAAAAATACAAACGATAAAAGTGGAATGGAAAGTACTTTCTGATTATCCAGAGGGAGAATCTTTAGGATATAAACAATTTAATCGAGTTTTAGAAGAATCGTATGATAAATATAAAGCAACTCAGTCAACTACTTTCTATAAAACGATGAGTAAAAGGGGATTCTCAACTATTAAAAGGGTAGATCAGGACGAAAGTATAGAAAGTGTAACAGTAATCTTAACAAAATAATAAAAATGAAACCATAC
>NZ_JALAHD010000114.1 GCF_022712095.1 Chryseobacterium sp.
GAACTAATTTAATTATCTTTGCAGAAATATTTAGAATGAGCAGAGATAAAAACAATTCAGACAGACCCAAAAGACCCAGAATTTCACCAAGAAAAAGTTCTGATGATTCTCGTGCTTCCAGATCTGAAAAACCTTCAGAATCAAAATCTTTCAAAAAACCTTTTTCCAAAAGAGAAGGTGCCGAACATAAGGGTACTAACTCTAAATTTGAGAAAAAGCCATTCACCCGCAGCAATGAAAATGATGGGGAGAAAAAGCCATTTAAAAAACCATCCAGAGGAGGAAGAGACTTTGACAGCAGAGACAAATATGAAAACGGGAACCTTAAATATGGTAAGAAGCCTTTCAACAGAAATGACAGAGATGACGACAGAGCTAAATCATTTGTTCAGAAAAGGAGGCTTACCAAAATAGATAAAGATCTTCATAAAGATACCATACGTCTTAATAAATATATTGCCAATTCCGGAATATGCAGCAGGAGAGAGGCTGATGAATTAATCACTCAGGGATTAGTGGAAGTAAACGGAAAAGTGGTTACGGAAATGGGATATCAGGTACAGAAAACAGACCGCGTTATCTTTGACGGGCAAAGTATCACTCCGGAGAAACCGGTTTATGTGGTTTTAAATAAACCTAAAGGATATATTTCTACTACTAAGGATGACAAAGCAAGAAAAACCGTAATGGATTTAGTAGCTAATGCTTCTCCTTACAGACTTTTCCCGGTAGGGAGACTGGACCGTTCTACAACTGGAGTTATTCTGTTAACCAATGATGGGCATATGACAAAAAAACTCACACATCCGTCTTTTGATGTGAAAAAGATTTATCATGTAACTTTAGACAGAAAGCTTTCAGGAGAGGATTTAAGAACGATTGCAGAAGGTGTACGTCTGGAAGAAGGAGTAGCAGAAGTAGATCAGATCTCTTATATTGAAGGAAAACCCAAAAATGAAATCGGGATTGAAATCCATATTGGATGGAACCGTGTTATCAGGAGAATTTTCCAACGATTAGGATATGAAGTGGAATCCCTGGACCGCGTAATGTTTGCAGGTCTTACGAAGAAAAACATTAAACGCGGACATTGGAGAATCCTTACAGAACTGGAAGTTAATAATTTAAAAATGCTTTAGGTGATATAAATAATTTATAAGTGATGATTTTTATTCTATCGGCTTATAATATTCATTTTTACCCTAATTTAAAAATAAGAAAGACTCATGAAAATTTCACGAGTCTTTTTATTTGTACTGTATGTGATGTGCTGCATTAAATAATTTAAATATCAGTTAATTATAAACTGATTATTTCTTATCCTAAAACCGTTACTCCTTTTTGGATCATTTCATAAATCGCGTCTCTGCCATTATCAGGCTTCACATTCACCGCTTTTGTTCCATTAAAATGCAGACAAGTAATATAACCATTGCTTACCGCGTCCTGACAAGTGAATTTCACACAATAATCCATTGCCAAACCTACAATTTCCAATAATTGAATTTCATGGTATTTCAGAAAATCATCTAATCCTGTTTTCATGAAATGGTTATTATCCTGAAAGCCACTATAACTGTCAATTTCAGGGTTTTTACCCTTCTGAATAATGTGGGTTACTTTATCTCTGTTAAGATCCTTATGGAATTCAGCCCCAAATGTTCCTTCAATACAGTGGTCAGGCCACATAAACTGCGGAACTCCATTCAGAATAATACTTTCTCCTACTTTTTTTCCATTATTACTGGCAAAGCTCTTGTGATTAGCCGGATGCCAGTCCTGGGTTAAGATGATCTGGTCATACTCATTTTCTTCCATCAGAAGATTGATATAAGGAATAATTTCATTGGCTTCAGGAACAGCTAAAGCTCCTCCTTCACAAAAATCATTCTGCACATCTACTACTATTAATGCTTTTTTCATATTTAGAATTCTCGAATTTTTGATAAATTTACAAAAACAAATACTCAAAAATTTGTCCAATTCCGTATTATCGGACAAAACGGCAAAATTTGAGAAAAAATTAATAATTATGACTAACCTTGAAGAGAAAAAATTTCCTATCGGAACTTTTGAACCCCCTGAAAATATTTGTGACATCGAACTGGACGAATACATAAAGGTGATCAAAAATTTTCCCGGAAGACTTAAAAATCTTGTAGAAAACTGGACAGATGACGAACTGGATACCCCTTACAGAGAAGGTGGGTGGACAGTGAGACAGTTGATCAATCATATTGCAGATAGTCATATTAACAGTTTTATCAGGTTTAAACTAGCCCTTACAGAAAATAATCCTACCATAAAACCTTATGATGAAGCCAAATGGGCGGAGCTTCAGGACAGCATCAGTATTTCCATAAAACCCGCTATGAGAATAATTAAAGGTACTCATCAACGATGGTATCTGCTTCTTAAAACTCTTACTAATAAACAGTTTGAAAGAACATTTCACCATCCCGAACATAGTGAAGATCATGATCTGAGATATTACCTTGCAATGTATGTCTGGCATTGTAATCATCATTTCGCCCATATCAATAATCTGAAGAAGGAAAAAGGTTGGTAAGGAAAAGTCTGCATAATCCGCTATACTTTGACGAAATAATAAAGAGAATTTATTTACTTTCTGAAAATTCATCCGGAAATTGGGGTAAAATGTCAGTTTCCCAAATGCTGTTCCATTGTCATCTTATTTTACAGATTCCTCTGAAAAATATAGATCTGCCCAAAGCTAATTTCTTTATTATGTTAATAGGAATCACTGCAAAAAAGGAAATGTGGCTTTTTAATAATGGAATTCCACATAATATGCCTACTTTTCAAAAACTAATCGTTAATTTTGAATGTGATTTTGAGATGGCACGGAAAACTCTTTTACAAACCTTAAAAGATTATCTGGAAGTTTATAATAATAATCAGCTCCCTGAAAATCATGCGCTTTTTGGAAAAATGAAAGAAAAGGATTGGGGATTTTTAGAATATAAACATCTTGATCACCATCTTAAACAATTTAATGTATGAGTTTTTTTGATAAAATTTTTGGGGGAAATTCAGGAGGATCCAAACATGAATCTTTCTGGAAAGAAATTCAGTCTGAGGAGGATCTGGAAAAAGCAATTGAAAGTTCCTATATCAAAAGAGTAGCTTTATTTAAGCATTCTACCAGTTGTTTTATCAGTAAAACCGTTTTAAGAAATTTTGAAAGAGAAGTAGAGGAATATACGGATTTAGATACAGATTTTTATTATTTGGATTTACTGGCCCACAGAAATATTTCCAGTAAAATATCCGATCTTTTCCAGATCAGACATGAAAGCCCTCAGCTTATCGTGATTGAAAATGGAAAAGCCGTGAATAATGCTTCTCATCAGCATATATCGATTAGTCAGGTTACAACACAATGAAGAATATCAATAATTATTTAGCACAGGTTCTGGAAATTCCTTTGGAAAGCGTGAATACATGCAGTCTGCATTATGAAGTTAAGAAAATTCCTAAAAATCAGTTTTTACTTCAATATGGAGAAATCTGCAGACACATCTTTTTTGTTGAAAAAGGTCTTTTAAAAATGTTCTCTATTGATAAAAATGGAAAGGAACACATTATCCAGTTTGCACCGGAACGTTGGTTACTATCCGATCGAAGCAGTGTTTATTTTAATGAGAAATCTGTTTATTATATAGAAGCTATCGAAGATTCAGAAGTTCTGTTTTTACACCCTGATTTCTTTAACGGATTAGTGGAACAATTTCCGCATAGTATTGAGAAAAGTGATATCATTGTGCAAAAACACATCCGAACTTTACAGAACAGGATTAATTCTTTGCTAGGAGAAACCGCAGAAGAAAGGTATCTTCATTTTATCAAAACATATCCGGATTTATTACTGAGAGTACCTCAATGGATGATCGCTTCTTATTTGGGAATTACTCCTGAAAGTTTAAGCCGTGTAAGAAAGGAACTGGCTAAAAAGAACTTTGTCCCGGATAAATAATATCTACATCTTTTTTGCAAGTGTACCGATTTGTTCAAGTTTCAGCCGTGTATCTTCTGACCATGGCAAACCTATGCAAAGTCTCATACAGTTTTCAAACTGGTCCTGTAGGGTAAACATTCTCCCGGGAGCAATACTTATGCCCTGTTTAATAGCCTTGTCATATAATTCAAGGGGTTTTACACTTTTATCAAACTCCACCCAAAGAGATAAGCCTCCTTGTGGGCGGCTGGTTTTTGTACCTTCAGGAAAAGATTCTGCTATGACTTGTACATAATTCTGATAATTAGTGTTCAATGTCTTTCGTAACTGCTGTAGATGTTTTCTTTGAGTTCCCTGACTCTCTGGAGGATGTCAGAATAGAGGCATGGTATGGACTGGCTTATATTTCTCTGTTCAGTATGTTTATCGGCTTTATATTCTAGTACAGGTGATTAGCTCAAGGCGGAATAACAACAGTAGGACAATTACAGCTCCTTCAACCTTTCTTTGGACTTGCCTTTGCAGCTTATTTTCTTAATGAGCCGGTAAGTATGGGGATGCTGGGAGTAACAGCCGGAATTATTTTATGTGTGGCTGGAACTAAAAAATTTGCTAAATAAGTTTTCTTGGCTGTTATGAATATGATTCAAATCATAAATCTTTGAGACAATAGTTTTCTATTTTTGACTTACACCAAAAAAAATAGTATGAAATATATTGTAGCAATAAGTCTATTATCCTGTTTTCTGATCCTTAGCTGTAAAAAAGAGCCTCAACCACAATCTTCAATGATGAATGCAGATTCTATAATTACAGACAGCATTACACCGGCACCACAGGATACTATGATTACAATACCTCCAGATAGTCTATCCACCCAGGATTCTATGTTAATGAGAAAATAAATCTAAATAAAAAAATATTTATTTATAGTGCCGGTATCCATATCCTA
>NZ_JALAHD010000115.1 GCF_022712095.1 Chryseobacterium sp.
CTAAAATTTATATGCAATATTCCATGCAAATCCCATACTGAATTTAGAAGAACTTCTTCCAAATCCCGGAACAATCATAGGTTGTATGTCATCTTGTTTAGTGGTATAAACTAAATACCTAGGCTGCAGGTTTACATCAATATAAAAATTAGATTCAAACAACTGAACCCTACCTCCTATTGTTCCTTCTATCCAGTAAGATGATTGTGTAGAAGAAGGATAAGCAATCGAAGAATTACTTCCTCCGTACCCTCTTACCGGAACTGCCATATATTCCTGATTATAAAAGGATCCCGCCAGTTTTCCTCCTGCATAGAATCCATTAAATTCATTTTCCTTGTCTTTAGCCAACATATAAAACAATCCTAATTTTAAAAAAGGGCCATTAACCTTAGCATCATATCCATTTTTTTGATAGATATTCTTTTCAAAGCCCGCCTCTACGATACCATGCACATTATCTTTAAGCTTTGTAGATAAAAATCCCTGATACAGTTGCCTGTCTGAAAAAAAAGATACTCCTGTATTCAGAACATCGAACCCCACCATAAAGTTGGGCTTATAGTTCCATTTTTCTTTTTTGACTTCCTTAGTCTCCTGAGCGAAACTCAATATACTTATTAAACTAAAAAAGAAGGTATAGATTAGTCTTGTCTTCATTCTCTATATAATTTTGTCCTAATTCCAATTCTACTACAGGATCAGATTGTATTAATTCGGAAGTTAAATTTTGATATGTTTTCTTTACTCCACAGCCGGGAGAAACATAGGTTGATTTTGTGGAATAATTTATTCTCACCTGAGATTCGTTTCCATTTTTTGTTTCCTTGAAATAAATATCCGTATAAGGAGAATCGTCTACTCTTAAAGGAATCAGCCTTGATCCTGAGTCTTTCGTTCCTCCTAAATCCACCTTACCAGATCCATAGTCTACCGAAACATATAAAGAATCTAGTGTGGTTTCTTTACCGGATAACGCGGATTTAAACATCACTTTCATTCTCGGAGTTCCCTCACCACTTTCACATATATCATCATCTCCTCCACATGAGCACAACATACTCATACCTACGAGAAAGAAAAAAAATTGTAAGTATTTCATAAAATTCATTTAGGATCTAAAGCTTTCTCAATTCGAAATACGAGATCTTCATAGTGATATTTATTAACCAGATCTGAAGTATTGCTTTTTGCTAAAAGCTCTTTTTTAATTGTGTTAAGATTTCCTCTTGCTATCGCTGAAACATCAGATTTATCAGATGTTTTCGGATCCACTAATTTAATGAGTGTATCGATATAATTACGCTGAAGGTTTCTTTTATAAATGTCTGCATTGTCTTTTTTCAAAATGGCACTATTAAGATCGGCAAACAGTTCGATCACAGAATAAGAGTCTTTATCTATAGATTCCATCTGATACATATTCTGAAGAACCATTACACTTAAAATTCTTCCTAGAACCCCATTTTGAATTTCTTCTATAGTTTTCAATGGAGTCTTTCCGGTCTTTTCGAAAATTTCCTTTTTCATTAGCCATTGAGGAGTTGTAAAGATATTCTCATCTAAAAACTTCATAGCTTCTTTCTGTTCTTTTTTTGAAACTATTTCATAAACCACTCCCGGCTGTTCAGCTGTTTTGGGTGTTTCCATCTTTCCACCGATATATTTGGATACATGCCCTAGATATCTTCTGAATTGGAGCACGATCTGATCATACATCATCCCCAGATTCTCATAATCTTCATTAGGGGTATAAGTCCATTTTTCCAGATTATCTACAATTTTTTTCAGATTCTTAATTCCGTAGCGGCTTGCAATCATAGCATTATCCCCCACCTGCTCACTTTGGGATCTAGGGTCTAAAGGATTTGATTCCGTTCCAAACCATAGTCTCTCATTTTTCAGGCTTTTAATGACCCACTGATTCAAATGTTCTTTTTCCTGTTCAGGAGTTTTATAATTAAAGAATCTTCGATAGCCCCAATCAATTGCCCATTCATCATAATCCCCAATTCTGGGCATGATACCCGCATCACTGATATGATCTTCCGGCTGAGCCACGTAATTAAATCTGGCATAATCCATTATAGAAGGAGTATGTCCATTCTTTTCAACCCAATTTTTGTCTCTTAATTTTTCAGTCGGAACAGTGGAGCTGGAACCGAAATTATGTCTCAACCCCAAAGTATGCCCTACTTCGTGGGAAGAAACAAAACGAACCAACTCTCCCATCAGCTTTTCATCAAATTCCATATTTCTCGCTCTGGGATCATTAGGTGACGCCTGAATAAAATACCAGTTTCTTAAAAGCATCATTACATTATGATACCAATTGATATGACTTTCAAGGATTTCTCCGGTACGCGGATCAGCAATAGATGGCCCAGAAGCATTCGGCACATCAGAGGGTTTATAAACAATTGCAGAAAATCTTGCATCTTCCAAACTCCATTCAGTGTCTATTTTAGGGTCAGGGACTTTAGCATAAATTGCATTTTTAAAACCTGCTTTTTCAAAAGCTTTTTGCCAGTCATTTACACCTTGTATCAAATAAGGGACCCATTTTTTCGGTGTGGCAGGATCAATATAAAATACAATCGGCTTCACTGGTTCTACCAATTCTCCTTTTTTATATTTCTCCATATCTTCAGGTCTAGGCTCCAATCTCCACCTTTTAATGAGAGATATTTTTTTAACACCCTGAGGATCCAGATCAAAATCTGTATAACCCACTGTAAAATATCCGACTCTCGGATCAAAATATCTTGCCTGCATCTTATTTTCCGGTAACAACACAAAAGAGGAATTAATCTCCACCGTATAGTTTCCGCTTATTTTAGGCGCCGGTCCAGAAGAACTTCCCGGACTTGCACTTTTTCCAAGAGTACGGGCAAAAGTCTTAGTGGTGTTAATCTCAATGTTAGTAGGGAAAGATTTCACAAAATTCACAAAAGACATATCTTTCTGAAAAGCCCCTACTTTAAAAGCATCTTTATAGTAAACCGAAAAAGAGACCATATCATTATCCGCATTCAGCAGATCAGTCACTTCAATTACTGATGATTTTTTATTTTTCCCATAAGCTTTAACATCAAAAGCTTTAATAATTGATTGTACATTATTCCTGGTTACAGAACTATACATATCCGAAGTGGAGTCTTTAGCATAGTCTACATAGGAAATAGATCTCAGTAAAATCTTATCTTTCGGCCCTTTCTCAAAAGCAACAACCTGCTGCCCAATCTGGTCTCCTGCATATCCCGTGGTTCCGGAACGCATTCCTGCAGCAGCTTTGGTCAGCCTGCTTACAAGGAGAAACTCTTTTTTCAGGATATGGTCCGGAATTTCAAAATAATATTTCTCGTCTATCTTATGAATCGTAATAACACCTTCATCCGAAACTGCCTTATTGGTTATCACCTCACTATAAAGTTTAACCGAGTTCTTCTTTGATGTATCTTTTTTAGTTTTAACCGTATCGTTCTTTACTGCAGTCGAATCTTTCTCCTGTGCAGAAAAATTCGTTTGTGCTGCCAGCAATACAATCAATAAAAAAAATATAAGGTTCTTCACGGGTTATTTTAATTATATTTTCAAATTTAAATAATTATTTTTTGATAAGCAGTGCTATATTTTCTACATGATGCGTCTGCGGAAACATATCGACCGGAAGAATTTTAACCAGAGTATAATATTCTTTCATCAATGCCAGATCTCTTGCCTGTGTAGCCGAGTTACAACTTACATATACTATTTTTTCAGGAGAAAGCTTTAAAATCTGTTCCACTACTTTCTGATGCATCCCATCACGTGGTGGATCCGTAATTAATACATCTGCTTTCGGATGATTAGCCAGGAATTCATCATTAAAAATATCCTTCATATCTCCGCAATAAAAAGTGCAGTTGGTAAGACCATTCAGTTCAGCATGTTCTATGGCTGCATCAATAGCTTCCTGAACTGATTCTATTCCTATTACCTGTTTCGCATTTCTGGCAACATATTGGGCAATAGTCCCTGTTCCAGTGTATAAATCATAAACAACTTCATCACCTTTCAGATCTGCAAATTCCAGTGTTTTCCTATACAGCTCCAGTGCCTGTTTATAATTGGTCTGAAAAAAGGATTTAGGCCCTATTTTAAATTCTAATCCATCCATTTCTTCCATGAGGAATCCTTCACCAAAGTAAACATTGATATCTAAATCATAAATAGAGTCATTTTGCTTGGGATTGATGGCATACACCAATGTTTTAATCTGAGGAAAAGTTTCTAATAGAAACCCGAATAGTTTTTCTCTGTTTTCTTTTTCTTCTCTGTAAAGCTGAAATAAAACCATCCACTCTCCTTTAGAGTTTTGCCTCATCATTAAAGTTCTTAAAAACCCTTCCTGATTTCTGACATCAAAAAAATCCAACCCCTGTTCAACAGCATAATTCTTCACTGCTAAACGAATGGCATTAGACGGATCTTCCTGAAGGAAGCATTCTTTAAGGTCTAAAATTTTGCTCCACATTCCTGGAATATGAAAGCCTAACGCATCTTTATTTCCGAAGTTTTCTTCCGAGCTGATTTCATATTGAGTAAGCCATCTCGCATTTGAAAAAGAAAACTCCATTTTATTTCTATAAAAATACTGTTCTGCAGAACCTAAAATAGAAACTGTTTCAAAATCATCAAGCCCGCCGATTCTTTTTATATTATTATAAACTTCTTCCTGTTTAAAAGCAAGCTGTTTTTCATAACTCATATTCTGCCATTTACATCCGCCACAAACTCCAAAGTGAATACATTTAGGATCTACTCTAAAAGGTGACTGCTCCACAACATCTATAGCCTCGGCTTCATAATATTTTGACTTTGCTTTTTTCACTCTTACATTCACTGTATCTCCGGGAATGGCACCGGAAACCAATACTGTTTTCCCATCATCGGTCTTTCCTATAGCAACCCCTTTGGCACCCGCTGTTAAAAGCTTGATATTTTCAAGAATTATATTTCTCTTCTTTTTCATTCAGTAAATTCTATTTTTTCTAATGATCAAATGAAATCTTATCATTTCATTTCGCAAAAATACAATAAAAAAAACCTTATCCGCAGACAAGGTTTTATCTATGTTAAAGTTTATTATTTTGTAGGAGCAGGTGGTGGTGGTGGCAATTGCTCAGCAGGTTGATTCAATCCCGGCTGCAATTGTACTCTAGGGTCTACTTTAGGTGCAGAAAGTCCTGTTTGCTTATCAAGAATATTAACTAATTCCTGATCTCCTAAATTGAAGAAAGGTCTACTGGCAATTTTACCTTCTTTATCCATTACAATGAAACAAGGTAATTTGAATCCGTAAATCCCGTATTTCTTTGCAATGTCTGAGCTAAGACCTCCTTCACCATATACATTGGTTCCTTTAATTCCTTTCAATAATGAATTGCTTGTTTTAATAAACTGATCTTTAGTATCATCAACGTTTACAAAAACAAAGTTCATTTTGGAGTTATAGAAGTTAACAACTTCTTTCACAACAGGAATGGTTGCTTCACCGATATAAGGATTCCATGACGCATAAAATACTAGCATATATGGCTTTCCTTTGTTTTCTGAAAGTTTGTATGACTTTCCATCTTGCTTAATCAATGAAGCTTCAGGCGCCTGTTCTCCAATTTTAAATCCGTTAATAGCAAATTGGATTTTTTTCAAATCTGCTTTAATGGTAGCATCTTTAATATCTTCATCAATGATCTTTTTGATTTTCTCCACTGTTTTTTCAGCGGTTGTAGGATGAATATCCGACTGAGCCATTACAAAAGCCAATAAATAATCTTTTGTAGTCTGAGAAATATCTTTTTTACCTTTCAGATAATCATTAAATAATTCAGATGTAGTAATATCTGTTTTTCCTTTACTTTTTGCTTCTGCATATTTTTGGAAATCAGGACTCATTTTAGATAAAAGATAGCTTCTGTACGCCGGGTTTTCTTTTACCATTTCATCTTTGTTTGCCTGCAGTTTATTTTCATAATCCGTAAAGGCTTTTGTTACTTTGAAAGATGGGTTTCCTGAAATCTGCTTCTGTGTTAATTCATACTGAGACATTAAAGTAAGTAATGTACTGGCAATATCATTTTTCTTCCATTTAACAACCTCAGTGTCAGGATTAAACTTCTGTACATTTTCCTCTATATTTTTATTAACATCAGCCTCTACTTTCTGAACACCCTGAAGGAAAGTTTTCTCATCTTTCATCATAAGTTCATTGATATTAATGGTCTGTGCGTAGTTTCCAAGATATTTTTGGGCAGCTGTAAAGAAGTCATTATTCTTTTTAGCATCCCCTGTAATGACATATTCTGTCGGGAAAGTTGCTCCATTTCCGGAAATATCAAGTTTCTGCCCGGTTTTTAGATAAACAAGGTTCTGTTTTCCTCCGTAAGAAATAACATACATTCCACTTTTCGGAGCCTCAAAACTCCCCGCAAAAGTACCGTCGTTTTTAAGTCCTATATTCGTCAACGGTAATGTAGCTACTCCGGACGCTTCAATAAACTCAATTCTTTCTAATGGTGATCCTCCTGTGATTTTTCCTTTTACTTCAACTTTTTTAGAGCAAGACATCACAAATACTGCGATGATAAACAATAAAAGATATTTTTTCATTTTGAATATTATAGTTAAACAAAAATAAGTTTTTCAGTAAACTAATTGGTGCTTTTAAGAAAGATTTAACTAAAAAAAATCGCCTTCCAGTGAGGAGACGATTTTTTCGATTATTTCAATCTGTTTTATCCTTTATCCACTAAAGCAGACATGTATTCTCTATTCATTCGGGCAATATTCTCTAAAGAGATTCCTTTAGGACATTCCACTTCACATGCTCCGGTATTTGAACAATTACCGAACCCTTCTTCATCCATTGCCTGTACCATATTAAGTACTCTACGCTTAGCTTCGATTCTACCTTGAGGTAATAAGGCAAACTGAGACACCTTAGCTCCTACGAACAACATTGCAGATCCGTTTTTACATGTAGCCACACAAGCTCCACATCCGATACATGCTGCAGCATCCATTGCCTTATCAGCATCCTCCTTCGGAACCGGAATAGCATTAGCGTCCAATGTATTTCCGGATGTGTTAACAGAAATAAAACCACCTGCGGCCATTACTCTGTCAAATGCACTTCTGTCCACCATTAAATCTTTAATTACAGGGAAAGCTGCACTTCTCCATGGCTCAATAACGATAGTCTCCCCATCTTTGAACATTCTCATGTGTAACTGACATGTAGTAATACCTGTATCAGGACCATGAGCTCTACCATTGATGTAAAGTGAACACATACCGCAGATCCCTTCACGACAGTCGTGATCGAAAGCTACAGGTTCTTTTCCTTCATTAATTAAATTCTCGTTAAGGATGTCCAACATCTCCAAGAAAGAAGAGTCTGTGGAAACATCTGATATTTTATAGGTCTCAAACTGACCTTTAGTTTTATTATTTTTTTGTCTCCAAATTTTCAGCGTAAGATGTAAGCCTTTTTTTGCACTCATAATTTTGTATTTATAGGTTGGAGATTATTTGTAACTTCTAGTTTTAACCTCGATATTCTCGTATATCAGATCTTCTTTATGTAACACCTCGTTATTGATGTCTGCTCCCTGATATTCCCAAGCTCCCACATATTTGTAATTTACGTCATCTCTTTCCGCTTCTCCATCCGGAGTAGAGTGGTCTTCACGGAAGTGTCCTCCACAAGATTCGTTTCTATGTAGTGCATCGATAGCCATTAACTGTCCCAGCTCTAAAAAGTCTGCAACACGGAATGCTTTTTCTAGCTCCGTATTCATACCTTCTGCTTCTCCTGGAACTTTTACATTTTTCCAGAAGTCATTTCTTACTTCTTCGATTTCTTTGATCGCTTCTTTTAAACCTTCCGGAGTTCTTCCCATTCCCACTTTATTCCACATAATATTTCCTAATTGTTTATGGAAGTGATCTACTGAATGAGTTCCTTTATTATTTAAGAAGAAGTCTATTTTTTCTTTAATTCCTTTTTCAGCTTCAGTGAATGATGCTGAATCGGTAGGAATAGATCCTGTTCTGATATCTGCGGAAAGATAATCTGCAATCGTATAAGGTAAGACGAAATATCCGTCTGCCAAACCTTGCATCAGAGCAGAAGCTCCTAATCTGTTCGCTCCATGATCTGAGAAGTTAGCTTCACCGATTACGAAACATCCCGGGATAGTAGACTGAAGGTTGTAATCAACCCAAACACCTCCCATTGTATAGTGAACCGCAGGATAGATTTTCATTGGAGTTTTGTAAGGATCATCCGCAGTAATCTTTTCATACATTACGAATAAGTTACCATACTTCTCTTCTATCCAACTTTTTCCTAAATCATAGATCTGCTGATCTGTAGGATTATGGATGTGCTTTTCAAGAGCGGCTTCTTTTCCTTTTTTAATGATCTCCGTAGAGAAATCAAGATAAACTCCTTCTTTAGTATCATTATTTTCGATTCCGAAACCTGCATCACATCTTTCTTTAGCAGCTCTGGAAGCAACGTCCCTAGGTACTAAGTTTCCGAATGCCGGATATCTTCTTTCCAAATAATAATCTCTGTCCTCTTCTTTTATATTTTCAGGTCTTAATTTACCTTCTCTGATGGCCACTGAATCTTCTATTTTCTTAGGAACCCAGATTCTTCCTGAGTTTCTTAGAGATTCTGACATCAATGTTAATTTAGACTGCTGTGTTCCGTGAACCGGAATACACGTAGGGTGAATCTGCACATAACAAGGGTTTGCAAAATAAGCTCCTTTTTTATGGATTTTCCAAGCTGCAGAAACATTGGATCCCATCGCATTTGTAGAAAGGAAATATACATTTCCGTATCCTCCAGAAGCGATTACCACTGCGTGAGCGGAATGTCTTTCGATCTCTCCTGTCACAAGGTTTCTTGCAATAATTCCTCTTGCTTTCCCATCAACAATTACAAGGTCCATCATTTCATGACGGTTGTACATTTTAATTCTCCCTTTACCGATCTGGCGGCTCATTGCAGAATAAGCTCCTAATAATAACTGTTGTCCTGTTTGTCCTTTTGCATAGAAAGTTCTTTTTACCTGAACCCCACCAAATGAACGGTTATCCAGCTGACCGCCGTAATCCCTTCCGAAAGGAACTCCTTGCGATACACACTGGTCGATAATATTAGCTGAAACTTCAGCTAATCTGTATACATTAGCTTCTCTAGCTCTATAGTCGCCTCCTTTGATCGTATCATAAAACAGTCTATAGGTAGAGTCACCATCTCCCTGATAATTTTTAGCGGCATTGATACCTCCCTGAGCAGCAATAGAGTGTGCTCTTCTTGGAGAATCCTGGTAGCAAAATGCTTTTACGTTATAGCCTTGTTCAGCTAAGGTAGCCGCAGCAGAGCCTCCTGCTAATCCTGTACCAACAACAATAATATCAATTTTATCTCTGTTGTTAGGTGCAACAAGGTTCATATGGTCTTTATGATGTTTCCACTTGTCCTTAATAGGACCGGCAGGAATTTTTGAATCTAACTTACTCATAGTATTTTTGATATTATTGAGTTATATAATGAAATATTGCAATGAAGATAAACCCTAAAGGAATGATAACTGAATACCAATTTCCAATAGTTTTAATTACCGGAGTATACTTCGGATGTCTTGCACCGATTGACTGAAAAGAAGACTGGAAACCGTGAGCCAAATGCAATCCTAATAATACAAAAGCAATTACATAAATAGCTACTCTCCAAATATCCGCAAACTTCTCATGCAATTCCGGCCAGAATCTTTCAGCATCAGGTGCAATACCTTCTACATATTTGTAAGTAATCTCGTGTAACCAGAAGTCATACAAGTGCAGTCCTAAAAAAGCCAAAACAACAGCTCCGGAAATAATCATATTTCTGGACATCCAACTAGAGTTGAAAGATGCATTGTTTGAAGCATATTTAACAGGGCGTGCTTTATTATTCTTAATTTCCAAAACGAATCCCATCAAAAAATGGAAAATCACAGCGAAACCAAGAATAGGCTGCATTAAAAACTGTACAAAAGGATTATACCCCATAAAGTCAGAAGCTGTGTTAAAAGCATCCTTATTTATTACAGATAATAAATTTGTAGTTAAATGCAGTATAAGAAAAATCAGCAAAAACATAGCTGATAATGCCATAGCGTATTTTCTACCTATTGTAGAACTCGTTAAACCTGCCATACTAAGTCTAAATTTGAATTTCCACAAAATTAGGAAATGTTAACAATACAAAGAAGTGAGAAATCTCACAATTACCTAGTTTGTAATCTTTCTAAATAATTGTTAAAAACGTTATAAATACAGGAAAGTATAAAAATCGGAAGTTTACTTTAAATCATAGGATTTTCCTCTGAAAGACAC
>NZ_JALAHD010000116.1 GCF_022712095.1 Chryseobacterium sp.
ATAATAACAAAACCGGAGGACTTTGTTCTCCGGTTTTTATTTTAGTATCTATATAAAAGCTTACTTACTCCAGTTTATTTTAGAGTGCTTCACCTCTTCGGAATTGGTACCGATCATAATATCAAATTCTCCCGGCTCCCAGTCGTATTTCAATTCTCCGTTATAGAATTTCAGGTTTTCAGGAGTAATATCAAAAGTAATTTTTTTAGATTCTCCTTTTTTCAGGAATACCTTCTGGAATCCTTTCAATTCTTTTACCGGTCTCGTGATCGTTCCTACCATATCCCTGATATACAGCTGCACCACCTCAGCACCGTCATAATTTCCGGAATTGGTTATGGTAACAGAGGCCTGAACCGTTTGATCACCTTTAGGGGTTGGATTAGAAACCGTCATATCAGAATAATTGAATTTTGTATAGCTCAATCCATATCCAAACGGATATAGCGGAGTATTACATTCATCCATATAATTGGAACGGAATCTCTCATATACACATTTATCCGTACTTTCCTGACTCAATGGACGGCCTGTATTTTTACTGTTATAATAAACAGGGATCTGTCCTACACTTCTCGGGAATGTCATCGGAAGCTTACCGGATGGATTCACTTTTCCAAATAGCACATCAGCAATTGCATTTCCGGCCTCAGAGCCTGCAAACCAGACATTTAAGATAGCATCAGGAACATCTTTCATATTGGTTAAGGCTAACGGACGTCCTGTGAAAAGTACCACAGCAATAGGTTTTCCTGTTTTCTTCAATTCATTCAACAGGTCTATCTGGGATTGCGGAATGGTAATTTCAGTTCTTGATGAAGACTCTCCGCTCATTTCCGCAGATTCTCCGATAGCAAGAACAATTACATCAGCCTTATTAGCTGTATCTACCGCTTCTTTCAAAAGGGTTTCTTTCGGACGGTTATCTCTATCCGTTTTCTTACCATGAGCCGCATAGATTTCTTCCAGTTTAGCATCATAATCGATATTTGCTCCCTTGGCAGAAATAAATTTCACCTCTTTTCCGAAGTTGTCCTGAAGGCCTTTCATTAATGAAACGGAAACAGCATGCCTGGTAGCGACACTCCATGTCCCGGCCATATTCAATGAATTATTGACCAACGGACCAATTACGGCTACCGTTCCGGATTTCTTCAAAGGAAGAACCTGATGATCATTTTTCATTAATACCATCGATTGAGCAGCGGTATTTCTGGCGATATTACGGTTTTCCATATTGTATACTTCTTTAGCGGCCAGTTTAGCATCACCATAACGGTAAGGATCATCAAATAATCCTAAATCATATTTAGCTTCAAGGATCCTTTTCGTTGCTGTATCAATATCTGTCTGAGTAATTTTTCCTTCCGCCAGAGATTTCTTTAACGTTGTTAAAAAACCTTCTCCTACCATATCCATATCGACCCCTGCTTTCAAAGCCAGTGCCGATACCTGCTGAAGATCACCCATACCGTGGTCAACCATTTCATTGATCCCCGTATAATCCGATACTACGAAACCTTTAAAATTCCATAATTTTCTTAAAACATTGGTCTGAAGCCATTTATTTGCCGTAGCAGGAACTCCGTCCACTTCATTGAATGAAGCCATTACAGAAGCCACTCCCGCGTCCACAGCTGCTTTATAGGGCGGAAAATATTCATTGAACATTCTCACATGGCTCATATCAACCGTATTATAGTCTCTGCCTCCTTCTCCTGCTCCGTATAGTGCAAAGTGTTTAACACATGCCAGGATTGTATTGCTCAAAGACAAATCTTTTCCCTGGTATCCGTACACCATATTCTTGGCAATCTCACTTCCTAAATAAGGATCTTCCCCCGAACCTTCAGAAACTCTTCCCCATCTTGGTTCACGGGAGATATCCACCATTGGAGAGAATGTCCAGTTAATCCCATCCGCTGAAGCTTCTCTGGCTGCCACTCTTGCGGACTGCTGAACCAGATTCATATCCCAGGAAGCCGCTAGCCCCAATGGAATAGGAAAAGTAGTTTCATACCCATGAATAACATCCATTCCAAAGATCAATGGAATTTTTAAACGGCTTTTTTCAACAGCCACTTTCTGAACGGCTTTAATTTTTTCAGCTCCTTTTATATTGAACAGTCCTCCAACTAACCCCTGTTCTACTTTTTTCCCGATATCTGAACTTTGGGCAAGACCCGTCGTAAAATCTCCTGAACTGGGTAAATTCAACTGTCCGATTTTTTCGTCTAATGTCATTTTCGACAAAAGACTATTTACAAATGCCTGTCTTTTAGATTGATATTGTGCTGTCTGGTAAGACTGAACCGGCTTACTGACCGTCTCCTGAGCCGAAAACACAGGAGAAAGCGCCAAAGTCGCCATTACAATTAACTTTTTCATAAATCTATCTTCTTAATTATATTATTTTTTTTGAGGTTTTCTCTGAGATAACATCCATTCATATAATTTTGGATCCGAATAGGTAGAATCCCATGAATTGTGGTTATCATCAGAAAATATAGTTAAACTTACACCAGGATTTACCTTTTTGAGTGCCTGATACATAGTAATCGAATTAACTGGTGAAACAATATCATCATTCCCTCCATGGAAAATTCTGATAGGCAAATCCGTATATCGTTGAATATTAGCTTCCATTACCCGATCAGCGGGTGCACAAACAGGAACTACAGCTGCAAACATTTCAGGATGTTCCATTGCCAGTTTCCATGTACCCCAACCTCCCATAGACAAACCCGTCAGGTATATTCTGGATGCATCTATTTTATATTTTTTCTGAACTTCTTTAATCAGATTATAAATAGTAATCGTATCCCACCAGGTATCTTCAGAACATTGAGGTGCTAAAATAGCAACCGGTTCAGTAATCAGATTTTTATAGGTAAAAGGGCTGTGGGCCTTTACCATTTCAAGATTATTTCCTCTTTCTCCAGAGCCGTGAAGAAAAACAATAAGTGGTACATTCCCTTTTGTTTTTTGAGGATAATCCAGAATATAAGATATTTTTTCTGTCCTTTTTACTTCTTTATTCAATTCCGCTTTGATCTCCTGAGCATTCATATTAAAGGAAAGTAAGAGCAATACAATGGGGATAAGTTTTAGTTTCATATTTAAAATCCGTATTTAGTTGAATGAAAGTCCAGCTTCTTCAGTCCTTGCTTAATTTCCGGGGCATTCATAAATAATTTCCATAAAAAACCTGTTCTGTAGTTTTCAATCATAGGAGCAATAGTTCCCTGATCAATAGCCAGAAACCTTGGAGTAAACCAATTATCATAATGAATGGAAGTTGCATCATAAGGTCCGGCAGATCCAATAAATTCAGGTTTTTGAGTATATATAAATCTCAAAAAGTTCATAGATTCTTTCGGACTGTATGGAAAACTGCTTAGAGCCGCTGTAGGAGTAATTACTCCGCTATCATTGGTTGGCATATGTGCTGTATATCCTGTACTCCCGTCCTCATTTCTTGTATAGCCTGCAGTGAGTCCCCAATAATCAGGACCATACCCTTTCCAACCTTTTGGATTTTCCACACAATATTGGTAATCAATAAGAACCTGGTTTTTATTTAAATCAAAATAATTCTTAATCAGCTTATCGGATAATCCCGTAGGATCCAGTCCTATATAAGAGTATTGGGACCAGAATAAAGGTCCTCCATATTCTTCAGCATAATTATGTTTCACGTATAAAGGTAACCCATATTTTGTCTTATCCGTAAGATAGGTTCCGTTTCTTGTCCAGCCTTTATAATAAGTTTCTGCATCAATGGAATAAGTAGGTGAAGACGCTGCCAGAATATAAGTGATCAGGCATTCGTTATACCCCTCAAGCGGAAAATTCATTTCCCACTGATATTCGGGAGACCAGTGCCAGTATAAGACTTTCTCACCGCCTTTTGTATACCAGTTCCATTGTATTCCTTTCCATAATTCATCACATTTTTGGGCTAAATCTTTTTCTTCTGCATTTCCATTTTTAAAATATTCCCGAACCATTAAAATTCCGGATGTTAAAAAAGCTGTTTCCACCAGATCTCCACCGTTATCTTTTTTACCGAAAGGAATAGTTTTGCCTGTTTCACCATTAATCCAGTGAGACCACGCTCCTTTATGACGATCGGCTTTTGCAAGAAAATCCATGATATGAGATAATCTTTTTACAGCTTCTTTTCTGGGAACAAATCCCCTTTCTACCCCTACCAAAATAGTTGCCAGCCCAAAGCCGGAACCGCCTGTCGTAATCACATGTTTATCATTATCGGGATAAATATTGTCTTCATGATAACGTTCTCTGCCGAGTAAGGAATTAGGTTCTGCATATTCCCAGAAATATTTTAAAGCATCTTTCTGAACCTTATCCATCAATTGCTCATCCGTACTATTTTTACTTATTGCATTCTGAACACTTACCGTATTCTCTTTCGGGGAGTTTTTGCAGGAAACCAAGCATGCCACTACAAAAACAGAAACAATCCCTAATTTCATAATCTTCTTATTTACACTGATTCATTAAAAAAATAGCCAAAGACTGAACTTTGGCCATTTTATATTATCTATTAATAACCGGGATTTTGTGCCGACAAACCTCCTGCCTCGGTAATAAAGTCTTGTGGTAACGGGAATAGCTCATGCTTTCCAACAATAAAGTTTTTACCTCCGTCAGCTGCCATTGCAGATTGTGCCTGACCGGTTCTCACCAAATCAAACCATCTGTCGTGTTCAAAAGCCAGCTCCAGTCTTCTTTCTTTCCAGATTGCAGTTCTCACAGTGGCCTGAGAAGATGCAGCTGTATCAGCAATACCTGCTCTTTCTCTTACCTGATTTAATAAAGGAATCGCTGCACCCGTCTGTCCCAACTCATTCAATGCTTCTGCTTTGATCAACAATACTTCTGCATATCTCAAATAGCGGATATTAGTATCAGTGGATGCCTGATCTCTGTAATTGGATGAATAGGCCTTGTAGTTATAATATTTATTTTCTACATTAGGACCTACATGATACCCGTCATAAAGGATCATATCTTTATGAATAATGGTGGCATCCCTTCTTAATGTATCACCTTCAGCAGTATAAGCATCATATAGCCCCTGGGTAGGAGTTGCAAATCCCCATCCCCAGCCTGTAGTTCCTCTCGCTCCTTGTACCTGACTGTATTGCTGGATGGCTCTTCCTGCAGTTCCTCCGCTTCCCTGAATCTCAAAGATAGATTCTGCATTATTCTCTCCTGAAACTTTATAAATATCAATAAAATTAGGAGTTAAAGAATAACCGGTAACCAAATTACATTGATCCACAGCCTGCTGCCATTTTTTCTGATATAAATAAACTTTGGCTAATAAGGCATGAGCAGCTCCTTTGGACGCTCTTCCCACCTCAGCTGCCGGATAAGATGATTTTTCAGGTAAAGCATCAATGGCATCTAATAAATCCTGTTCAATAAAGGCATAGATTTCCTCTTTAGTTTTTCTTGTAAGCGTCATATTGGTGTCTTCTGCATTTCCTGCTACAGGAACGTGATCCACCAATGGAACTCCTCCGAATGAACGAACTAAAGTGAAATACATAAAAGCTCTCAAAAATTTAGCTTCACCCATTAACCGGGCACGAAGATCAGCATCGGCTTTATCTAGCTGAGGAATATATTTTAGAGCCTGATTAGCTCTGTTAATTCCCTGATAATTGGAAGCAAATAATTCCTTAAAAGAAGGAGTGGATGGAGTAAAATTCAGGGCATCCAGAATATCTTTATCCGATCCTGTATCACCCGGGCTGGATCCCTTATCTGCATCATCAGATACAATAGACGTCACTCCAATCCAGGCAAAAGTACTCATATTCCAATCCAGGAATTTGGCATAGATTGCTGTTACAAAACTATTGGCACCTTCATTATTATTATAAATTTCAATTCCGGACTCCGGTATATTCTCTGTAGGTGAAACATCGATAAAATCGTTGCTACAGCTTTGGTTTACAGCTCCGAAAAATACGATGGCAGCTGTTATGATATATTTCTTATTCATTTTTTAAAAGTTTAGGTTAACACCGAATACAAAAGATCTCAATGTAGGGTAAGAATCCAGTTCTACCCCAGCCAATTTATACGGATCTCCTTCGGCTGTGGAATCTGAAGCGTTATATCCTGATATTTCTGAAGAATATCCTGAATATTTAGTAAAAATAAACGGATTGATAGCACTTACATACAGCTTAATAGATTTTACATATTCTGTAATATTCTTAAATGTATATCCTACGCTTATATTATTGATTCTAAAGTAGTCACCCTTTTCCAAAAAGAAAGTGGAAGCAATCGGAATCGAAGTATTAGGTGCCGGATTAGCCGCATTAGTATGAGAAGATGTCCAGTAATTATTTGCTACTGAAGATTCTACATTTTCTCCACTGATTCTCTGTGCCTTTTTACCATTATAAACACTGAAGCCAAAAGCTCCGTATCCATTGACTGCAAAATCCCAGTTTTTGTAACTCATGGAAATATTGATACCTAAGGTAGATTTCGGAATATAAGAATCAAAATACTTTCTGTCTCCGGCATCAGCTGAACCAGTAACTCCATTTCCATTGGTATCTTTAAATTTCATATTTCCGTCTGCATCATATCCGTCAAATTCCCACAAATAGAAACTTCCTAATGCATGTCCCACCGTAGAAGAATTAAACAGTTTCGTCCACTGTCCGTTTCCTAAACTTCCTCCTGAAATCTGTGAAACAGGTTTAGAGGAATCAATGCTTGTAAGCCTGTTCTTATTATAGGAATAGTTGGCTCCAACAGAGTATGAAAAATCCTGACCTACTTTATCGGACCAGTTTAAACTGACTTCAGCACCTTTATTCGTTACACTTCCCATATGAGAATAGTTCACTTCTGAAATTCCTGTTGCCATATAAGGAGTAACTGCCAGAATAATATTTTTTGTTTTTCTGTTATATACATCAAAACTACCTGTTAATCTGTTATTAAGAATTCCGAAATCGATACCTGCTGATGACTCTTCTGTCACTTCCCATCCTAAATCCGGATCATAGCCTTTATTTACAGTAACTCCGTTACTTACGGCAGAACCGCCATAGCCATAGTTATATGATGCACCAGACAATAGTGGTAAGTAATTCAAAGGAACATTCTGGTTTCCTATTTTACCCCAGCCTCCTCTTAATTTTAAAAGATCAAAGAAACCTCCTTTTAAAAATTCTTCTTCTGAAGCTACCCAGCCTAATCCAAATGACGGGAAAGTACCCCATTTATTTCCGTCTGCAAATTGAGAAGAACCGTCACGTCTTACAGTTCCGCTTAATAAATAACGGTTCATGAATTTATATTGTAATCTTCCAAAATAAGAAATGGTTGTATTTTTGTTTCCTTTGATAGACTCAATGGCTTTGGTAGTACTGTCGCTGTATAAGTAACCGTAATAATCTGTTCCTGAAAGATTCCAGTAATCCTGTGAAGTCGGTACATTCTTTCTGTTCACAATAAGAGTTTCCAATCCGTCTTTTACAGAGGCTTCCGTACCTGCAACAATTTCAAAATCGTGGTTATCTATTTTTTTAGTATATGTTAAATAGTTACTTAATACCCAGTTATAGTAGTTTTGATTTTTATTGGTTAATCTTGTATTCGGTAAACTTGACTGATAGTTGCTTTCAAGCCTTGTCGGATCATTAGCTAGCCATACCGCTTTAGAATCGACGAAATTATAATACTTGTAATTATTATATTCTCCGTTAAACTGAGAAGTAAATTTTAAATCTTTATAGATATCAATATCCAGTTTCAAACCTCCCTGTAACAAGAAATTTTTTCCTCTTTGATTATCATAAAATAACTGTGCTACAGGATTTCCTACGTTATTGAATCGTCCTCCCGAATAGCTGATATTTCCATTAGCATCATAAATAGGCTGACCAAACTGACCGCTTTCATAGTATACGGGAACCAATGAAGATTGCTTATAAGCAGTAGTAAATACTCCCAATGATTTAGGTGTGTCATTCGTAAAGGTTACACTCATATTCTGGGACAACCTGATCCCTTTGGCTATTTTATATTCATTATTGAGCCTTACTGTATTTCTGTTGTAATTGGTTCCTTTAAGAATAGATTCTTCTTCATAGTTACTGAAGCTCAAATAATATTTTACTGCTTCCGAAGATCCCGAGATAGAAATATTATGCTGGTTGTAGATACCCGTTCTTGTAATTTCATCAAACCAATTGGTATTATAAGGCTGATTGGGGTTTAAAGTAACTCCCCCACCTGCATTATTATAATTAACAAACTCGGAAGCATTTGCCATCTTTACTTTCTTTAATGGATTTCTGATTCCTACTAAGCCATCATAACTAACCGTTAATTTTCCTCTACCGCTTTTAGTTGTAATAATAATAACTCCGTTAGCAGCTCTGTTACCATAAATTGCTAAAGCCGCAGCATCTTTTAATACATCATAGGTTAAGATATCATTGGAGTTGATGTTATTGATGTTATCCGTAAACATTCCATCGACAACATATAAAGGTGTTCTCCCTCCTAATACGGTACCCAGGCCTCTGATCGTCACTGTTGGTGTAGATCCCGGCATATCGGAAGCCGTCACCTGTACCCCTGCAGCTTTCCCTTGTATAGCCTGAGAAGCATTTAAAACTTTAGTTCTGGTCACTTCTTCTGAGCTGATAGAACTGACAGAGGTCGTATTATCTACTTTCTTACGGCTACCATAACCGATCATCACTACCTCTTCTATTTTCTGCTCTTTCGTAACAGTGTCACCAGGCGTAACCTGCGCATTGACATTCATACCAAAGTATAAAACAGCAATGAGGCATGGATACTTTAAATTAGTTTGTTTCATATAGTTCCATTTTATTTCTGTACAATCAAATTTCAAATAAGGTACAGCGTACCTTTTAGCCTTTCTCCAGAATTCAGATATTCTTATTCTCAAAAAAAGACATTAGCCAAAATTATAAAAATATACTTAACATATTTAATTTATACTAAAA
>NZ_JALAHD010000117.1 GCF_022712095.1 Chryseobacterium sp.
CTAATAGCAGAATCAATTTCAATTTTAGAAACTTTAGCGACTTGCTCAAATAATTCTTCAATACTAATGTTAAAGTAATCAGCAATAATAAAAAGGTTTTCAAGTGTTGTATTTGGTAATGCTTCTTCTCTTGCTGCATTCCAAGATTTAGAATATTTGATAAAAATATCGTTATTTATGTATTGTTGAGTCATTGCTTTATTATCAATCTTTATTGCCACTCTCAATTTTTTGAAAGTGATTCCCACAGCTACTCTGTATCTAAAAGATTGTAGTTGATAATTCATTTTATAAAATAATTCATAAAAACTTGCATTCTCAACGACGTATATGTCGTTATTTTTATTATATTTGCATTATAAGTTACAATAACAGTAACTTTGCGATACTTCAACGATTAATAAATAGAAGCTATTGCTTAGATTCTCGCTTTTGAAAACTGGTAATTTTTAACGTACGAGATGATAAGTAGAAATGCTCACGACCTAGGCGTGGGCTCTCTTATCTGTACGTAAGGTATACCAGTGCCTCAAAAGCGGATTTGTAGAGTACCATGCCGTTTTTATTTCTATGCAGTCCACTTACTCTACAATTCTCTAAGACGCTCCTACCGTAAAAGTATCACTGTGGACAGTTACAGTGGGTGTACAACCATTGCGGGAGCAATCCTTATTTATGAAATCTTTTTTTCATCCTTATCACCAGATTTTTTGCATTTAGTGGGGAAATGTAGTTATGAGATATATTTTCCCTGCTTTTCAAAATACAATTTCAACTGCCTATGAACATTATTGGCTGAAGGGGAAATCATGTCCCTAAGTCATTTATCTTAATCAAACCCTAAAAAAGCCCTTCCTGTGCTATAGTAGCCTTGAATTTACTTGAACACACAGAAGAGCTGGTAATAATTATTATTAATAATCTAAGTAAAAGTATGAAAAATTTCTTTTGCAGGGGGCGTGTGTCCCTTATTTTAGCCATAACAGTAGCTACTTCAGCATATTCACAAAAAAAATCTTTGAAAATAGGTGATGCTGTACCAAATTCTGTTTGGACTGCCCCAATGGAGGTTGTCAATCATCCACAGAAAACTATAAAATTATCCGAAGATAAAAATAAATTGATCTTACTGGACTTCTGGAATACATGGTGCAGTGCCTGCCTTGCTAATTTTCCAAAGATGGAAGAACTCCAGAAACAGTTTGGAGACAAGATAAAAATACTGGCAGTCAGCAATCAGGATAGAGCCACCCTTGAAAAATTCTTTGCATCTAAAAATGGACAGCGTTATAAAGGTGTACTATCGGTTACTGGAGATCAGTTATTCCATAATCTGTTTCCACACACTGCTGTACCATATATTATTTGGATCAAAGATGGAAAAGTTTTTAACACCACAGATTCGGGGCAGGTTTCAGAGGCTACACTTCTGGAAGCTTTAAAAGGAGGAGAATCCTCCCTTCAAACAGTTATTCAAATCGACCGTAAAAGACCATTAATGCTCTCTGAGAATTTTGAATTGGAGAAACTAGCCCACCTTAAAGGATATAACCTGTTTGTAAAAGGCAGAATTAGGGCTATTACGTATGGTTCAGGATTTCATAGGGATGGACAAGTCGTTTATGGCAGACAGTTTACCAATTTTTCATTAATGAACATCTATAAAGGAATTTCCTATGAATTATTTGAAAAATTTGGAGATCAGTTTACCGATAAAAGATTGATCAATCTTGTGAATAAACCTGAAGAAATAGATTTTGATACCACCAAAAGTGGAGACTTTGATAAATTATATAGTATTGAATATATAGTTCCAAAGGAGCAGGCAGATTCGCTCTATGATAAAATGCTAAGAAATGTGAATGAAAATTCTGACTATACAGCAAGTATTGAAAAGAGACAGGTGAAATGTCTGATTCTAAAAAGAACCTCTAACCAAGATAAAATTGCCACTAAAGGAGGAGAAACTGTAGATCAATTTTTTAAAACTCCATCTGTGCTTAAAAATGCTACTATAGGTCATCTTATATCCGGGTTAAATGCTACTGGTGAAACAACATCACTACCGGTGATAGATGAAACGGGATATAGAGGAAATATCGATTTGCAATTCTCAAATTCCTCAGACCTTAAAACTCTTCAGCATGAACTTGGGAAATATGATCTGGCTCTTGTAGAGGAAACCCGAACTATCCCGATGCTGGTTGTAAAAGACAAAAAATAACGGGCTATAGTGACTTAAGGATAGTAGAATTGGTCTAACCATAGGCTTAATCAGTAAGAGAATCTCTTATCATTTATATCATTCTATAAAACAGAGTCCAGTTTAATTTCAAATTTTAAACAATAATGAAGAAAATTTTAATATTCCCAAGCATGCTTTTGGGAATTGCAATAATGGCGCAACAGCAGGTAACAGGTATCGTACTGGATGAGACGACATCCTATCCGATTAGTGGAATCTCTGTCTCTTTACCGGATTCAAAAGCTGTAACGGTTACAGATGCTGAGGGTAGATTTAATCTTAAGGTTCCTACTATGAATACCCGTTTAAACCTATTTGGTAAGAACTATGAAAATAAGACTATGCTTGTCGAATTTCAAAAGGAAAAGCCATTGGTGATATACCTTAAGAATAAAGAGACAGGTAAAATTAATGAAATTGAAGCTGTAAATATTTCTACAGGTTATCAAAGAATACCTAAAGAAAGGGCTACAGGATCTTTCTCAACAATTGATAACAAGCTTTTACAGCAACAAGTTACCACAAATATCCTTGACAGACTCCCGGCGGTAGCTAACGGACTTAGTATGACCAAAGGTATTACAGAAGATGGACAACTCATGGTAAGGGGGCTAAGTACCCTTCAGGGACCTAAATCTCCACTCATAGTAGTGGATAATTTTCCCTATGAGGGAGATATTAAAAATATAAACCCTAATATGGTAGAAAGTGTAACCGTTCTTAAGGATGCTGCTGCATCAAGTATCTGGGGTGCAAGAGCAGCCAACGGAGTGATTGTTATTACAACAAAAGGTGCAAAATTCAATCAGTCGATGTCAATTGACTTTACTGCAAACTTAACACTTAGTGCAAAACCAGATTTAGGTTATACTAAACAGATGTCAAGTAGTGATTTTATAGATGTAGAAATGGAGCTCTTTAAAAAAGGATACTATAACAGTGATTTGAGTTCACCCTCTCATCCGGTCTTGACTCCCGTTGTCGATCTTCTTAACAAAGAGCAGAAAGGCTTAATGTCCAGTGCCGATGTGATGGCACAAATTGGTAGACTGCGAAGTATTGACGTTCGTGATCAGTATAAAAAATATATGTACCTGCCTCTTGAAAACCGTCAGTATGCCCTGAATATCTCTGCCGGAGCTCCAAATTTCTCATGGACATCATTTTTTGGATATGATGATAATAGTGGAAATCTGGGTGAAAAATACCAGCGGTTTAATGCAAGGTTCCAGAATACATGGAAGCCTTTCTCTGGTCTATCTGTGATTACAGGCGTTTATTTTACTAATGCTCAAACCCAAAGTGGAAGAAGTGCATACAACAGTATTAATATGTACGGGGTATGGAAAGTTCCTTATATGGAATTTGCAGATGCTCAGGGAACACCCCTTATCGTAAATTCCCTTTATGACCAGAACTATAAAAACTCTTTGCAGGGAAAAGGTCTGATGGATTGGAATTATTATCCATTAACCGATTGGCAGCACAGAACAGTAAAAAATGATAATACAGAAATACTTTTAAATGCAGCAGTAAACTACAAAATTCTTAAAGGGCTGGATATAGATGTTAAGTATCAATATCAAAGATTAAGCGGACTTACTACCAATTTAAATGATGATGAAAGCTATTATGCCCGAAATATGATTAATAGCTTCGCAAGGTCTAATGCAGATGGCAGCGTTGGTTTTATCGTACCCAAAGGCGGAATCATGATAAAGAGTAATACCCTTGCAACTGTTAATAATTTAAGGGGACAGATTAATTATAACAATACCTGGTTAAAGCATAATATCTCTGTTATAGCAGGAGGAGAGATGCGGGAAACCTCTACCCAGTATGAAAGTAATCAATATTATGGATATAATTCACGTAACCAGTCTGTAGGTGTTGTTGATTACACGAATCAATATCCCAACTACGTTACGGGTAATATGGATTTTATACCCAAGGTCATGTCACTTAGGGAGACTAATATTCGTTTTTTATCCCTCTATGCCAATGCTGCCTATACTTATGATAAGAAATATACCATTTCAGGGAGTGTAAGGCGTGATGCGAGCAATCTATTTGGACTAAAGACCAATGACCAATGGAATCCTTTCTGGTCAGCAGGACTGGCATGGAACATATCCAATGAGAATTTTTATCATGTGGATTGGCTTCCTAATCTAAAGTTAAGGGGTTCTTACGGATTTAACGGAAACATAGACCCTGCAATGGTGGCAGTAACCACAATCGCTTTTGATTCAAATGTATCGGTGTATACAGGAGGGAGAACAGCGAGAATAGATCAGTATTATAATCCCAATCTGAAATGGGAAATGATAAAAATGATTAATATGGGTCTTGATTTTGCCACAAAAAATAATCGTATTACCGGATCTGTGGAATACTTTCAGAAGGAAGGGAATAATCTTTTTGGAGAAGCACCGCTGGATTATACAACCGGAATAAAATCGATGTTGTGGAATGTAGCCGGAATGAAAGGAAATGGAATTGATGTAGAGCTTAGAACAAGAAATATAGATAAAGCCTTTAAATGGAATAGTATTCTGAACTTTAGCACCTATAAGGATCAGGTAACAGACTATTACCTTTCCACTATGTTTGCCAGCAATTTTGTTTCCCGTTCAGGCTCACAAGTACCCATATCAGGAATAACCGGACTACCTGTATTTTCAATATTTGCCTACAAATGGGCAGGATTAGATCCTGTGACGGGTGATCCACAGGGATATGTAGAAGGTAAAGTGAGTAAGGACTATTCACAAATCACCAGTTCAGAAAAAGGTGTAGAGGATTTACGTTATTTTGGTTCAGCAGTCCCTACAAAATATGGTTCGTTTATCAATAATTTTAGTTATGGGCAATTAAGTCTTGATGTCGCTATTACATACAAATTTGGGTATTGGTTTAGAAGAAGTTCCATAAGCTATACAGATCTTATTATGAATCGTGATGGGCATAGTGATTATACTGGCAGATGGCAAAAGCCGGGAGATGAGTTTAACACCAATGTTCCTTCCAATAGATATGAGAGTAATTCTGCCAGAGATGCTTTTTATCTTGGATCTGAAGCACTGGTAGAAAAGGGAGACCACATCCGTCTTCAGTATATCAATTTAAATTATAGTTTTTCAAAGGAAGTACTACAAACTTTAAGACTTAAAAACCTTCAGCTCTATTGTAATATAAATAACATAGGGATATTGTGGAGAGCCAATAAACAAGGGATAGATCCGGATTATAACTGGGGTACTTATTCTTTGAAACCTGTAACTACTTATTCACTGGGACTTCGTGTCCAATTTTAAAACCTGAATTATGAAAAATAAAGTATTATCGCTGTTATTATTATCAGTTCTAAATATGGGCATAGGCTGTTCTGATTTTTTAGATGAAAAGTCAGATACCATGCTTTCTACCCCTGAAACATTGGAGGATAATCAGGCGCTGCTGGACAGAACCTATAATGTTACGGCTAACAATAGTATCAGTGGAGAAATCTCTTCTGATGATATTTATATACTGGATTCTGATTATAATACACTCAGCAATGAATTTGAAAAAAGACTGTACACATGGCAGCCAGATCATGTTTCTAACAATGATGAGAATGATTGGGGAAGCTGTTACAGAAGAATTAATGTATGTAACACCGTTTTATTTAATATTGATCATTATAAGATTGCCGGAGCAGAGAACTTAAGAGGTCAGGCTCTCGCTCTGAGGGCTGCTATCTATCTGGAAGCTGCACAAATATACAGCCCTGTTTATAACAAAGGGACTGCAAGTAGTGATTTAGGATTGCCACTACGCCTGAGTCCTGATATGAATATAGCTTCTGTTAGAACCAGTGTTGAAAATACCTATAAGCAAATACTAAAGGATCTGCATGAAGCAGTAGATTTACTTCCTGAAAAACAGGTTTCGGTGATTCGTCCGTCAAAAGTAACGGCACTTGGATATTTATCCCGTGTATACCTTTATATGGGAGACTATGGAAATTCATTGAAATATGGAAATAAAGCATTAGAATATAATGGAACGTTAATGGATTTTAATACATTGAATCCTTTGGATTCATATCCTGTAAAGAGTATGAATCCGGAAGTACTTTTGCATACCTATATGGTATACTCTCCATTGTTGTCGAGTAGTATAGCTAAAATTCCAAAGGAGTTATATGATAGTTATAGTAGTAACGACCTTAGAAAATCCATTTATTTTAGGATGAATACGAATCAGGATGTATTATTTAAAGGTAATTACGGTGGAAACTCTTCAAGAATGACCTGTATGGCTGTAGATGAAATTTATCTCAGTACAGCAGAAAGTTATGCAAGACTAGGTGATGTGGATAACGCTATGAAGTTACTTAACGGGCTACTTATAAAAAGATGGAAAACTGAAACCTTTGTTCCTTTTGTTGTAAATGGTAAGGATGAAGCACTGGTGCTTATAGCTAAAGAGAGAAGAAAAGAACTTTTATTTCGTGGACTTCGGTGGGCTGATCTAAAGCGATATAACAGAGATGGAGCTCATATTACTTTAACGAGAACCGTTGCCAATAAAGTCTATACGCTGCCACCTAATGATCCTCGTTATGCCATAGCCATTCCTGAGGATATTATTAAGATGACTGATATGCCACAAAATCCCAGATAAACAACAGAGGCTATCCCACTCGGGATAGCCTCACAATTTTTATACCTTAATAAATTAAGGAGCAGGTCTGTAACCCTGTGATATTGCCAATACCTGACTATTGGTTTTGGAGCCAAGAACACTGCTTAAAGTACTTCCTTCAGGAACAGTAACTTTGCAAGGTCTTACTGGTTCTTCTGTTGAACAGTCAGTAGGCATAGTTGTATTCCAGTTCGCTACATTGTGGAATGCATTAGGACTAATATCACTACTATTGTAATAAAAATCCTGAGGAGCAGCTTTCTTTTCAGCCAATTTGAATGACATTGTAGTTCCAGCAAAGATGATAGCAGCAATAGCTAAAGCATTAGTTTTAAAAAATTGGTTAATTTTCATAATTCAGGTCTTTTTTAAGATCAAAAAAGATTACCATAAAAACTTTAGAAATTTGCCTGGTAAGCAGTGAGATAATAAACTGGATATATCCTTTGTATCTATAGGCTATAAATAAGCCTTGCTATACCAAATATTATTTATTCCTCAGACTTTTCAAACAAATTGTGGTTAATAAATACATTTAAGTTTTTGAAGTTTAAGCAGTTTTCGACTGCCTAATTTTAAGGTTAAACAATAAATTTAAGTACACATATAAATTCTTACTGTAACTCTTATCATAGAATAGTTTCAATAAGATTTTAAGTTATTTTTATTTATTACCAGTAGAGCGCCACTGGCTAATATTACGCTCGCAATATTAAAATATAGATGCTCTGTCCATCCCATTTTTTCTAAAATTCCCCCGCAGGAACAAGGAATGTGTTCTTTGAAATTTAGGATTACAAATATGTAACAGGTAAAGGCTATCATTAATATGAGGCTAAATACTAAACCTGTTTTTCTTGTTCTTCGGTAGCAAAGTAGTCCGGCAATTAGCAATTCCAGTATAATTGTAGTATAGGAAATAATAGCAGCATAATTATGAGATGGAAACACTTGCTCCAATTGTGTCTGAAACTTAGAAAAATCCATCAGTTTACTAATAGCAGCATAAATAAACAGTAATATGAAAAAATAAACTGTAAACTGTACAAGTATTGTTTTGATTCTATTTGTTTCCATTATCAAAAAAATTATCCTTTTTTAACTAAAATCCATTTTACATTCTTACCGCAATATGGTGGCATTATTTCACCTTTTGAGACATAAACAATTGTGCTGATTTTTCCTTCAGTTTCCCATTCCCCGCTAACCGTGCATTTTTTTCCGGTGCTTAGTGATATTTTTTTGTTTTCCACTCCTATGGTTTTAAAGGTTGAGTGCATTAAAATGTATTACCTGACGGTATCTTTTTTAACTCTCCAATGCTGTTTGTCCCTTTTAGGTTCCTCATCATCTTTTGCTGCCTGGTCCTGATCTGTTTCTTCATAAGCACTGTTTTTATTTTGGGCTGATATTTTTTGGCTTTGCAATTTTTTACTTTGTTCTTTCTGCTGCGGATTATTTGAATCTGAAACATCTCTTTCACAAGAGAACATAAATATTACAGAAGCTAAACTTAAAATTGAGATATACTTTTTCATGATTATTAATGATGGTTTAAAAGTTATCCCGGCCGGTTTTATTATTAGAATTCTGAGGCTAAATTAGAATGCCCAAGTGATTGAAAAAAGCAATAGTGGGTAGAAAGGATACTTTATGACGTCATAAAGTATCCTTTCTACCCACTAAATTTTGTTTTATATGACTGGTAATCAGATTGTAATAAATATTTTTTGTTTTTGAACTGAAAATAAGTCTCCAAATGATGATTTTAATTAATTTAGTGGACGTTTTTTCGATATGTCCACTAATAATAAAATATTGTTGCTAATTTTTAATTGCCTTTTGATGTTATTACAAGGGCAAAAACCTATTGAAAAATATCAGGTAGAATCTTATAAGAAAATTTCGGGCTTAATTGATGCTTATTCCGAAAATGATGAAAGGGCCTTAGAATTTGTAAGAATGTATATTGAGAAAGCAAAGGAAGAGTGTAATTATAAAGAACTGATCCAGGGGTATGAAGAGGCAATTTATTATGATAAGGACATTGATGATAAGTTGATTTATGCAGATAGCGCTATTATAGCGGCTAAAAAATACAATAATCCTGATCAGATTTCCAGGGCTTACCTGGGCAAAGGTATCATTTATTATTATAACAAAAGGCAGTATAAATCTGCTCTGGATCAGTATTTGATGGCTTTTAAGTTTTCCAAGGATTCGAAGGATAATTATCTTAAAAACAAAATCGTTTATCATTTAGGAATGGTGAAAAGTTATTTGGGATATTATCAGGAGGCAGCCGAACTCTTTGAAATATCTGCCCAATATTTTGAAAAAAATATGGTGAAAAATCTTCATCCTAATCTTAAGCTTAATAATGAATCCGGATATTTTAACAGTATTTACCGCTTAAGCAGTTGTTACAAAAACCTGCAATTATACCATAAGGAGGATTCTCTCATTCATATTGGTTTGGAAAGGCTGCATAATACCAAACAACTGTCCTTAGAGTATGGCTATTTTCAAAAAGGTAAAGGAATTCAGCTTCTAAGAAAAAATAAATTAGATGAATCATTAAAATATTTAAAGCTTTCTGAAAACATCCTAAGTCATAATCAGGATTATGCATCACTAATCACAGTTTATTTTTATATAGGTAAAGCTTATTGGTTGAATGGTAAGAGGGGAGAATCACTACTTTACTTAAATAAGGTGGATTCACTGGTGAATCGATTCTGGGTTATTACCCCTGAAATTAGAGGTGGTTATGAATATTTAATTCATGATGCAAAGCAAAGAAGTAACTCTCAAAAACAACTGTATTATACCAATCAATTATTGAAGGCGGATTCCATCATTAATACTGATTTTGCAATGCTTTCATCAAAAATTCATCGTGAATATGATACAGATACTTTACTGAAAGAAAAAAATAGTCTGGAGAGAAAACAAAATATCAGTGTTATCATACTTTGCCTTTCTATAATTACAGGTTCGATTATACTGTGTTTTTTAGTTGTGAGATTTCGAAAGAAGGAGAAAGAACTTAATGCAAGGTATCAGGAATTATCGGAGAATTTCAATAATCCAGAGACAGGAGATCCCTTTAATAGGTCTTTACCGGTTTCTTTAACTGAAAAAAATGAATACAGTTTGGAAGTCATTGAAGAGGTAAGATTAAAACTTGAAAATTTTGAAAAGAGTAAACAGTTTCTCCAAGGTAGTCTGACGCTACCGATTGTTGCCAAAATGATTGGTAGTCACCGAACTCTCTTATCTTATGTTCTCAACGAACACTATCATCTTACATTTACGATGTATCTGAAAACTTCACGTATTAGATACATTACCAATCTTTTGCTTGAAGATCCTAAATACCTTAATTATAGTATTGAGGGGTTAACACAGATGTGTGGAATGGCCAACCGACAGGTTTTTTCGGAACATTTTATGGAGATTAATGGTATAAGACCTACTGACTTTATAAGGAAAAGAAAAGAAGAATTAAAGAAAATCTAAGATTTTTTTTAGCCCGATTTTTACGTCAGAATTTAAAAAAATAACGTATGAATCGACAAAATTTCAGAAAAAAAATTGATGAGCTTTGGAAAAATTTATTGGCAACTGTAGATCAGATTAACAGAAGTGATAATGATATTGTTCTTAAGTCTGAAGAAATCCTGATGGAGACAGATACAGCCATTCGGGAACTAAAAAATCTTCTTAAACAATACCGTTTTTCAGATTGGAGCGATGAAATCCATTTTTTCAAGAACACTAAACCGCAATTTACAGCGGTTTATATTTACTATTCTAAAGTTCTGGCAATAGAAGCCTCAAAACCTTATGCTGATCCTCATGCATTAAAGTCATATTATGAAAATGAGAGATCTAATCTTCTGTACTTCTATAATGAGCAAAAAGAATTCATTAGTTATTACCGCCGGAAATCTACTTATTTGGATAAAAAATATTTTGTCCGCTTTAAGTTTGACTTTAAATTAAAGCTTAGTCCGGAGTTATACAGCTATGATGAGGAGTTTTCTACATCACATGACCATATTGTTTCTCAGATTCTTGCCAATGACCTTTTAGATCATTATTTGACAAGTAAAATTAATGCAGGGCAGAGCGAAGAGAAATCAATCAGTCAAATTAAAAATCTGGAATGGACCGCTCCTAAAGTTGCACTTATTGAACTATTGTATGCACTTCATCAAACCAGATGTTTTAATGGGGGACATTCTGATTTGGCAGAACTTTTCCGTTGGGCAGAGAACTCATTACATATCAATTTGGGAAATTATCATAAGATTTTAGGTGAAATACGACTTAGAAAAACAGACAGAACTAAATTTTTGTTATTGCTCAGGAATAATTTAGAGCGATATCTGGATGATATGGACATTTAGATTATTTTATTAGCTGTTTTCAGCTATTTTTTTAAGATATAGAGAAGATATTGTGAGATTAATATCCTGTACCAGGGTATTTTTTCATTTTTTAGAGATAATACACATATCATTGTTTTCTTCTCCTCTTTACTGGTGATGTATAGGATGGAATCTTTCGGTAGTACCGAAAAACTACCGAAAGAAATTCCGCCTGATTCCGAAAATTTGCCTCAATAAATAATTTTTGAAATCATGGCAATATCGATCATCACCAAAGAAGACCTTCAGCAGTTTAAAATAGAACTGCTGGAAGGTATTAAAGAACTGCTTCTGGTAAGAACGACACAGCAGAAACTATGGCTTCGGACTTCTGAAGTTAAAGAGCTGCTTAATATTTCTTCGGGAACACTACAGAATCTAAGGATCAACGGAACCCTTTCTTATACGAAGATAGGAGGGCTCTTGTATTACAATTACAAAGACATTGAGAAGCTTCTTATGAAATCCAAATAATATCTAAAAAGGCAATCATGAACCAAACTAAAGATATTATCAATTTTTTTGAGCATGTCATTAAGGACAATAGGTTATGTCCTTCCCATATCAGTATATATGTTGCGCTTTTTCAGTGTTGGAGTAAAAGCGGGTTTCAAAATCCTTTTCGTATCTGCCGTTCGGAGGTCATGAAATTAGGTAAGATAAAATCTTTCGGAACTTACCACAGGTGTATCAAAGAACTACATTTGGCAGGATTCATTGTTTATTCTCCCAGTTATGACGCTTATAAAGGAAGCCTTGTTGAAATTATTGATTTTGACGAGTCTGAAATTTTCGCAAATACAGCATTTTGGGAGCAAGAACTATCGGTACAAAAGGAAAATCATTTCTGTATACCGGAATTTTATGAAGTAGAGTTGTATTTTAAAGAACGTGATTTACTTTCTAATCAGGCAAATAAGTTCTATTCCTTTTATGATTCTCGGAATTGGAAATTAAGTGGAGGAAAATTAATGAACAGCTGGCAGGCTGCAGCAAGGAACTGGATTGCTAAAGAGGGAAGGCAAGGGAGCTAAAATTTAAGATTTTCAGTAAAAGTAAAAAGAGAATGAAAAAGATAGATCCACAAACACCTATTTGGAAACTAACGGTTGAGGAATTTTTAGAAATTGCTAAAAGCCTTGGCTTAGAGAGTAGATATGAATACGGACTGAAAGGATTAGCAAAGGTTCTGGGATGTTCTGTATCAAAAGCCTCTGAAATAAAATCTTCGGGAATTTTGGATGAAGCTATTATTCAAAAGGGGAAGATTATCATTATTGATAAGCAAAAAGTATTAGAGCTTTTAGCCGGGAAGTAATGGTGTATTATTTGGAGCTCATACAAAGGTTTTGGGAATTTGGTCCAAAAGCAAGGCTCAGTACTACTGCTACTGTTGTGTATCTCTATCTTCTGAAGAGGGCAAGTGATAATAACGGATACAATGTCGTTATTTCCGATGTAATGCTGAGTGAAACGTTGGGTTTAACGAGAAAAACGATAAAACCTGCCAAAGAAGCGCTGCGGAATTTAGGACTAATTCAGTATGAAAGTAGAAAAGGACTTTCCTGTTCTTACAGAATCGTATTAGATTATCCTTTAGAAGTCCCTGGTCAAGAAAAAGTTCAACAGACAGAAAAGAACCTCCAGGCTTCAATCGTGGAAAAAAGAGAGAATTCACCTCTGGTAGAGCCATCTGACATACCTATTCCCGAAACTACAGAGCAAAAAGAGAGTACACTTCTTCACAACAACATCCTTAAGCCTTTTAAAACAACCAAGAAACCTTCTTTGAAAGAATTTATGGCGTATGCACATACATTAGATGGTTACGAGGACTCTATGGATTCAGATATTGAGGAGAAATACGCTTTATGGGCAGGTAATGGCTGGCAAAATAATTTAGGAAAACCAATAACCAATTGGAAGTCTTCATTAAAGAATATTTTACCCTACATGAAAAACAAAACTGATAAAGGACTGTTTTCCGTGGAGACAATCCCTAATATTAAACATCCAAAGTAACCCTTAAACAGCAAAATTACAAATGTTTATCTATTAAAATTTAAAAAAATAATAAAATGAAATTATCAGATTTAAAACTTGGGCAAAAAGTAAGTATAAATGGTACTGCTTCTGAGTATCAGGGAATCCGCAAAGTTAAAATTCCAAACTTCGGGAAAGTAGAAAAAAGAGTTTTCAGAAGAGATGAAAATGGAGAGTGTATATATTATAATATCATTGATGGCACAAAAACATTAAAAAATTTGGGCATTAAATTGTTATAGAACCCAATGCAAATAACATTCTACAAAGAAAACAATATTAACGCACTTAAATATAGATTATGGCTGTTTCGGAAAAAGAATTGAGGCTTGTCAGAAAGAAATTTGAGGATAAGAGTGAAAAAAATCCCGATAGAATACGCCTGGGAAATCATTTTGTAGACGATTTTATTTTTGAAGACCAGGAGGCTGCTGATATTCCGATTAATGCACTTCGTGTTATTTTCAATATTATTTCGATTATCAGTAGTGAACAGTTCCGCCCTGAAGATCGTCCGAAGCAGCTTTCTCTGTTTGACCAGGAATTTGAAACTGAAAATAATATTTTTGCATCCATTAAAATCCGGAATAATAAAATCTCTCCAAGCAGCTCGACAAAACAAGTTATAGAAGCGTATGAGTTTTTGGCCCGATTTAAAATGGGTTGGTATAAATCGCTAAATTCCGTGGGAAGGGAGATTAAAACCTTTGGAGGGCTTATATCCACACCAAGTTATGATCAGCGTGGATATACAAGCTTTTTGATCAGTAGCTATTGGCTAAAAAAGCTGATGATTATTCCTGAGTATAATTATATCCTTTATAATCTGGTTTATAATATCAGAAACAACAAACATATTATTTTTGCCATCTGGCTTTCAAAGCTTCCTGAAGATGGAACAATGATGAAGCTTTCTTCACTGAATAAAAAGTTTGGACTGAACTATAAAAGTGCTAATGATTTTTGTTTCAAGTTTCTCAAAACTGCAAAAATAAATTTCAACAAATACAATAACCTTTCATTCAACTATCATTATAAAGGGGATTCTATTTTCATTCATCCTTTTTATGTTAAAATGACAGCTGATAAAGATCTACTGGAGAATACCCCGGAAAAGTCAAAAATTACAAGAAGGTTAAATTACTTCAGAAAAAGATATGGTCTACAGGAGAGGGAGATGCTTCAGTTTTCCTATCAGTATAGAACAATACCACAAACCCGTAAGCTCATAGAAAAGGCTTTTGGTGAATTCATGAGAATTAATAGGCTGAAAGGGATACAGTCTACACATTTTCAGGGAGTGGCTTTTTTGAGCAAAATACAGGAACATATTATACAATTATACAGAGAAACGAAAATGGCGGAAATACTGCCAAACGGTTACCCTGTTATTCTCTGATTTCGGAATTGCACTCATCCGTATTTCGGATTTGTACTCATTCGGAATTCGGAATTGCACTCGCTGAAGTTAAGAAAATGTTAAAATTTAGATTTTCATAAGGCTGATTTCGGAATTGCACTCATGTAGGTATTGTAAATCCTGTGAGAATTGTAGATAAGGTAAAAATAACTGTAGAAAACAAAATCAGATTCGGAATTGTACTCATCTGGTAAAAGCTGTTTTTTCGGAATTGCACTCATTTGTATTTCGGAATTGTACTCATGTGGAATTCGGAATTGTACTCATTCCGAATTGAAGATGGATGCTTTGTCATAGGGCAGTGTGGCTAATCACTAAAAGTATATTAAAAGTAATTAAAAAGTCTTTTTTTATTTAAAAGGAAAAGAGACGGGAAAATTTGCATTGAAAAAAGAAAAAATGAACTGTGAAGAAATAAAAAAAAATATCGGAATTAAAAGGGTTTTGGAATCCTTCAATCTGTTTCAAACAAAGGAGAATCTTCGGACAGCTTTCTATTTTGCATTGGATCGGGAAGAAAAAACACCTAGTCTTTCTGTGGATTTTATGAAAAATAGGGCATTCGACTTTGGAATAGGGAAGAGCTATGATGTAATCTCAATTGTCCAAGCTATCAATAAGTGCTCAGTGTCTGATGCCTTAAAATATCTTGAAAGGCTGGACTTTTCACAGGATAAAACTGAAGAGAAAGAAAAAGAAACCCAGGGGACAAAAACTTATGAAATCTCTGAAATGCGCGAGATTATTCACCCCGCTTTAGTGAGGTATTTGAAAGAGAGAAAGGTTTATGAGCAGAGATACTTAGTAAAGGAAATTCATTTTCGGTTAAAATCGAAAAATTATTTCGCAGTCGGTTTTACCAATGATTCCGGAGGGGTTGAAATCAGAAATCAGTACTTTAAAATCTGCTTAGGGGATAAAGATATAACACTGATTAAGAATAACGCCAATGATATTGCTGTATTTGAAGGCTTCTTTGATTTTTTGACCTATATGAGTATGAAAAATAAAGACAACCATCTTTCAGATTATCTTATCTTAAATTCTACGGCAATGCTTTTTAAAATTGAGAAAAAGTTAAGTGAGTATCATAAAATTTCACTTTTCCTTGATAATGATGCTAACGGAAAACAGATTACGGAAAAAATAATAATGAAATATGAAAATGCAGAAGACTGTTCTCTAATCTACAGTGACTTTAAGGATCTTAATGAATGGTTTTGCCATAGAAAATACTGAATCATTCTTAAGAATGCCCAAGTGTATATTAAAAATAAAGCTCCCGAAAATTTTTTCGGGAGCTTTTAACTATTTCTTACTTTCTTCTACAGAAATTTTTCTAAAATCCTTTAAAAGCTTGCTTAATTCCAAAGCTGCTTTTCTAGCCCTCATTCCGGCTGCCTTATTTCCTTTTTCAGACTGAAGATCTGAATCCGCTTTAAAAGTTTCGAATTCTGCATTGATTTTTTCTAATAGTTCTTTCATAAAAGATTGTTTTTTTAAGCCTGCAAATTTAAAATAATAGATTTTATAGGCAAGTATTATTTTAAAATCGTTTACAGAATATCTTTCCCGAAGTAAAAACCCTATTTCAAAATTAATTATAGAAATGGGCGGTATTTATTAATGATTTTCCATATTTCTGGATGACACCACGCTGCTCAATTTAAGTTTTGCCTGAGATCCAGGGCTTTTTTACTATTGCAAATGTAGTATAGCATCAGGCACTCAAAAAAATCTTTTTGGGTTTCTACAAAAATTCTTTTCGCTTCACTCCAATAATTTTTCCAGACACTCCTAAATCCTGCGGACAAAAAGATTTCGGAGCCTCCATTTCAATGCTTTCAATTCCGGTTTTAAGTGCCTGATACTATACTATGATCATGGGCAAAGAAAAAAGCCGGAACCTCAGTTAAACCAATCAATTAGATCGCAGACGTTCTTTGACATCAACGGAGAAATAAATAAAAACAAGGATAAATACTGCCTTTTCTATTTAGAATAAAGAATTAGAAAAGCCAAGTGTCCTCGATGCCCAATCAATTAACCTAAAAATTTCAACAATTAAAAATTAACATTATGAACACAGTAATCGGTAGAATTACCAAAAATGCAGAAATCAAAACATTGAATAACAACAAAAAAGTTGTGAATTTTTCAGTAGCCACTCATGATAGCTACAAGACTAAGGAAGGTGAGCGCAAAAAACAGACTACATATTTCAATTGTTCTTACTGGTTAAGTCCAAATGTTGCCAAAATTCTTACTAAAGGTGCTTTGGTAGAATTATCAGGCAGAGTAAGTTCAAGTGCATGGATAGGCAAAGACGGAGAAATCCGTTCAGGGCTGAATTTTCATACATCAAGCATTAAGCTTCATAGTAGTGGAAAAAATTCTGAAAGTGAGCCGAAACAAAATGCACAGGTGGAAACAATCCATCCTTTTGCAGGTGATACGGATGATGATCTGCCATTTTAATATTTACCTCTGGTAATAACTTAAAAAAGCATTTATGGAATCACAATATAATTTTCAAATGAAATCCCGTAGTGACCGAAAAGAATGGGAGCAAGTAACAGTATACCTAGAAATCCATTGTGACAGGACAACAGCGGTACATCATGCAAGAAGCTTATCAAAGAAATTCAACATGGAAATAAGAATGACACAGGGAACTGATTCCTTCAAAAGTAGCGGAACATACATCTATGAAAAATCCTGATTATGAAAACACCATCAAGAACGGAAGCTAAGAAGTTAGCAAAGGCATATAGCAATAATAAAGATTATATGGGTATGCCTGTATATATCATTTATTGTAGCAGGTCAGAAAATTACTATGTAGATACCAATGGCTTAATACGGCTTTGGGAAATTCTCATAGGCTACTATATCAATGGAGTTTTTACTCCTGAAAAATAATCACTCATAATATAAAAAAATAAAAAATGAAACGATCAGATAAACCAACATCATATTTAATGATAAAAGCCAACACCAACAGCGAATGGGACTATTGTGATTTTGCCATCATTGCTCTTTCAGAGGACTGGAAACAAGAACAACAAAAACGGATTGATAATATTAAACCCTTTTCTAAAGATTATATGCTTCTTTCGATGATGTACTCGGATGCATCTATTACATTTTATAAAGATGATGATAAGATATGTCCAGATTCCACAGAGTTATTGGAGGGTAGAATATGGTCTTTTGTGAAACTGGACGAAGAAGCACTTGCACAGCTATCCATACCTGAAAACAAGCTTACTTCCCATACACTCCACATATTTAAAAGTGGTTATGCCTTGTATCAGACCTATGGTAAACACACGGGTGAAGATTTCTGGACAGAAGATTTTCCACTCGAAGAACTTATAAAATACTCCATCGCACTTACAAATTAATAAGTTATGCAAACCAATTTTTTCAGACAACTTACAAAATTAAACCTTGTCGGAGATTTACAATTGATACTCCGACAGGCAAGTGAAAACAGTTTTGTCCTTTCCGTACTGCTCAATAATGAGCAGTGCGGAGACGAAGCTAGAAAAGTCATTCCTCCTCTTAATTTAAGGGGAACAGCAGAAGAATTAGACAACGGCTTTTTTGACAGCGTTGCTACACCATTGCAAACAGCATCAGGGTTAATGGTAGATATGGAAAATTTTATGAAGCAGTTGGATGAAGCCAGAAAAAAATCTGCAATGGAAAAAGAAAAGACTGAGCAGGAAAAGAAGGAAAAAGAATCCAAAGAGAAGAAATATAAGGAAGCCTTACAGAAAGCAGAAGATCTTGAAAAGGAGGGCAAATATAAAGAAGCTTGGTCAGCACTTCCAAAGACTTCTGAATATCCTGGCTATGCAGAAATTATCCGTAAGAAACAGGATGAGTATGAACGACATTTTGCGCCAAGCCTGTTTCATACAGAGGATGTAGAAAATATGGAGCAAGAATCAAATTTTCAACTCTAAAATCAATAGTTATGTTATTAGTAGCCCAATTAGAAAGAATTTTTATCCTCAGAGATAACGGTCAGGAAATTAGATTAACAGACCCTGAGCCTAAATGGAGCGTAGAAGCCGTGATGAATTTTTATGCCAATACCTATCCACTATTAACTACATCAAAGGTATCAGCACCGAAAATCAAAGATGATGCGGTGGAATATCGGTTTGAAAGTGTGATGGGGACGAAAGGCTAAAAATAATAAAAGGCGGTTAGACCATTATTACTGCTAATCGCCATTATAATATTAACCAATAACAAAATAAAGATGAATGAAACAAAAAATAATATCGGGAACTATTCTGCCACCCGAAGAAAAAAAGCAAAAACAACTGCACCGACAACTCATGGAATTTGTAGAATGGATGAAGTGGGAAAAAGACAGTTCAGAAATAAGAAAAGACAAACGGAGATCGGTTCCGGTATCGGAACTTCCCATGCTTTTCTGAAAATCTGTTTTATGCCCAAACTAAAGGAAGATAAAGCGTTTTCTTGGGAAGGCAAACCGCATATAACTAAAATGGAAAGGGGTTTTTATAAATCCCTTTCTTTATTAACCAATCATTATGGTATTAATCCACTGCCTACACAGAATTTTAATTATCCTTATAATATCAGCCTTAGCTTTTGGGACACCCAAAGGCAGTTGAAAGGCAAAGTCCAAAATTGGGAAAATATCCGCCTGATAGAAAAAGGAGATGAAACTTTTTTTGTGGCTGAGGAGCGCTATAACACGGGAGCAACACTTTATTACATTCCTGTTATACGACTTTACCAGGTGCTTAGAAATAAGAGAAGAAATAAGACAGGTCTTCTACTTTTATCAGTTTGCACCTATCTGTATAGAATTGCTGATATTCCATATTACAGACAGGAGGGTTCTTATCTCTATTGGATATACGAAATGCTTACGGAGTGGCTTGAACAGGATGAAGAAGTAGATGATAATCATATCAGTAAAAAAGAGCTTCAAAAAGCTGAGATCATTGGGGATATTATGGAACAAAAGATAGCCTGCAAAGAAAATCTTCTCTTTTTTGCAGAGCGTCTGAAACAGTTTAAGCCGAAAGACAGTTTTGACAAAGAATGCTTTATACTGGCTGAAAAAACATTTAAACTTTACGGAGAATATCCTGATGCAAGCGTTTTTAGAAATACGTACTATAATAATGTGGTAAGAGTTGAAGAAGCGGATGATGATGAATATTATAATGAGGAGACGGTTATTACAATGGATAAATACATTTCCTTTTTTGCAGAAAGTGATGGGCTTATTTATGACAATCTTATGGATTGTGTTAATAACGAATTTAATGAATACGGGGAAACGCAGGAACCGATGATTTTTAAAACTTTTGACGGAAGCAATGTCACGGATGAAAATCTTGATTTTGAGAGTAAGCTATTTAAAATTTTAAATGAATTATGCAGACTGCTTAATTAAACTATCATATTGAATAATAATATAAATCACAGAAAAGCTATGAGAAATACTATAAATGAAAACAAGGAAATTGATATTACCCATAATTTTGGTACTTTATACCACCCTAAATCAGCATTACTCATCTATCAGGCAGAAGGACATCATCCCGATATGTATGTAGAGCATTTTGATATTGACAGTAATGGAAATCCTATTAATGCCCACCCCTTAACTGTAAGGGAAGCACAGCGACTAGCCAAAACACTCACCATCCAAAATAAAAAAGACAAAGATTTTTTAAAACCAAGTGGTATTATTTCTCCAAATGTACTTTTTATTGATGGCTCTGAAAATGGAAAGGTAATTTGGTACACCAAAGCACAGGAAAGACAAATGTTCTTTACAGAAAGATTGTCTATCCCAAGTGGAGTAGCAAAAGTACCTGCATTATTATGGTGTGCTAATAAGCAGACAATAAAAATATTTGCACTTAAAACCGACAAACGTCCCACAGAAAAAACACCACTTTTCTACGCTCCGTTTTTTAATGTGTATGAAACAGGAAATGTATGCATGGGATCAGTTGATATTAATATTAAAAATTCTGCCTCGCTGGAAGAGTTTATGAAGAAATGGGAAGAATATTTTTTCAATTCTTATTTCAGCCACCTGATAGGAAGTCATAATCCAGTAAAAGGGAACTGTGTGAACCTGTGGAAAAAGCAGATGAAAACAAAAGAAGTTTTTCCGATAGAAGTATTAATCAATTCAAATATAACCTTAAAACACCTGATCTAAGAATAATGAAAGCTACTGAAAAATTAAAAATCCATTTTACGGATGAAAGCCTTATATATCCGACTAACCCTGTAACGGTAAATCTTATAGGAGCTGGTGGAACAGGTTCAAAAATGCTGACAGCATTAATGGAAATGAACCATTCTTTAATTGAACTAGAACACGCAGGACTACAGGTACGATTGTGGGATGATGATATTGTAACGCATGCAAATGAGGGCAGACAGCGCTTTGCGCAGTGTGAGGTAGGTCTGCCAAAAGCAGTAGCCCTCATAAATAGGGCAAATCGTTGGTCTGGTACGAATTGGAAAGCAGAAGTCCGAAAGTTTGAGAGGGATTCTTTAGGCAGGATTCAGGAGAATATGCAGTCCTCAATTTATATATCATGTACTGATAATGTAAAATCCCGATTTGAAATTGCCGATATTCTGGATGAATTAAAAAGAAGGAGAAGAATGTACAGTAATAGACCAAAATATTGGATTGACACAGGTAATAACTTAAATTCAGGGCAGGCGTTGCTTGCCACGATTGGTGATATTTCCCAACCTGATTCTGAAAAATATGAGACAGTATCATATTTGCCGTATGTTACACAGGAATTTGAGGAACTATTACGGCAATCCGAAACAGCGGATGATACACCAAGCTGTTCCCTTGCAGAAGCACTACAAAAACAGGATTTGTTTATCAATTCAACTCTGGCACAAATGGGAAGCTCATTACTTTGGAATCTATTCCGAAATGGGTTAACCGAAAACAGAGGATTTTTCCTAAATCTTAAGAATTTTCATTCCCAACCTATAAAGGTTGCGTAATTTTTGCCGTCTGAAAAATATCAGGCGGCAAAAATGCATTTCCTTCCTTTGGTCGGAAACGCATTTTTGCGAAAAGCGGAGCAACCATATTATAAAAGCATAGCCGGACTTTGGCTTTCAATGCTTTTGAAAAAAGGTTGCGGAATTGATTTATAATGATTAATTGCAAAAGAGTAAACTATTCTTTTAATTAGAATGTTTTTGCGAATAGGTTAAAAAGTTTCTTAACTCCATTGGATTTTCAATAGAATACAAATGGGTTACTCCTCCGGTAGTTACAACTAAAGATCCGAAATTCAGCATCTTTCCTAAAAAGCTTTGAAGCACCCACATTCCTTCAACTTTATTTAATGAAATATCGGAAAATATCTTTCCTAATATACCTGTGGAAAGCGTAAGATA
>NZ_JALAHD010000118.1 GCF_022712095.1 Chryseobacterium sp.
CTCTTACATAAGGATATTTTTTATAATCCTCATGAGTCTTGGATACAAATTGGGATATTCTCAAAAATTTAATCCGCATGAATTTACTTTTAATGGTTACCTGAGGACAGGTATAGGGCGAACAGATGGAGAACAAATGGTGGATTTTACGACACCTGAAAATGTTCACAAATTTCGATTGGGAAATGAAGCTAACCATTATTCGGAACTTCAGTTTAATTACCGATATAAAGATAAGGATTCGGTTAATCTTTATGAAGTTACTTATATGATGTCGAAATATATACCCTATGGTAGTAAAGATTATAAGGAATTTCCCCAAACAGCGCAGTTATATGGAAAAATTAATAAAATTATTAATGGAGCTGATATATGGATGGGGAAGCGTTATTACGATCGTAGAAATATTGATGCACTGGACTATTTCTGGCTAAATTCTGCTCAAAATTCCCAAGTTGGTATTGGTATTGAAAATTATAAAATTAAAAATTCTGGAAATCTAAACCTTGCATTGATGGAATTTAATTATGATGGCAATCCTGATTATTATTCTTATGTAGCAGACTTGAGGTATCTGAATATACCTTTAACAGAAAATTCCAAACTTAACTTTGTAGGGCAGATTAGTTCCTTATCAAAAAATAAAGCCCGAGACTTACCCAATCATTCAGGATTTGCTTTGGGAAGTTGGTGGACTTACTCTAAAGAAAATATTACTCATACTTCTACACTCTTTTTTAGGAAGGGAAGTTCTGTTGTAGCTAGTGGTTATACCGGAGAAACTGCTTCCGAATATAATAATGATATCAGAGTATTTGATTTGAATAAAGCGACTGCTTTTGATATTACCAATAACTTTCAATATGATGATAAAAGGAAAAATGCAATACAGGCAATGATTACTTATCAATACAGGGATAGCGGGATTGGAAATACAAATAGTGATGGAGTTGTTTTGGATAACAGAAGAGCTAAAAACTGGTTCAGTATTGGGTTCCGGTACCTGTATTATATTAGTAAGCATTTTAATTTGGCTCTGGAAGCTGGCAATGATTATATGAAAAGTTCTAAACTGGGGCTGGAAGGAAGTTTACAAAAGGTTACCTTTTCTCCTCAGATTACCTGGAATTATGGTTATTATTCCCGTCCGGTCATAAGGCCTTTTATCACTTATGCACATTGGTCTGATAGTTTTCGCGGAATCACGGGAATTTCATCATTTAACAATAAACTTCACAATAAAAACCAGGGAATTACTGCGGGACTGCAGTTGGAAGTCTGGTGGTAATAAATTATCAAATAAAATAGAATACTAAAATACAGCAAATTCAGTTTTGAATTGATTATAAAAACTCCAGTTTTTTGGAGTTTTTATATATTATCAAGGATAATTGAATAAGATGTGTAAAAAAAAGTTAAAATACAGGTATCTCTGAAATGAAAACTATAAATTAGTTTAAATTACTATATTTGGGACTTTTAATACACAAAAATGATATTTTCTTTACAAGGCACTGTACAGGAGTTAACACCAACCTATGTTGTAATCAATGTAAATGGGGTAGGATACTACGTCGGAATCAGCCTCATGACCTCACAAACTCTGGTTTTAAACCAGCAGTCTTTTCTTTTTATTCAACAGATCATTAGAGAAGATGCTCATCTTCTTTTTGGATTTAACACTCGTTTGGAAAAAGATATGTTCAATTTGTTAATAAGCGTTAATGGAGTAGGTGCTGTTTCCGCTCTTATTTTATTGTCTACTTTAAGTTTAGCAGAGATTGCTTCTGCTATACTTTCAGGAAACAGTGCATTGATTCAAAAAGCTAAGGGAATAGGTGCTAAAACAGCGGAAAGAATAATTGTAGACCTTAAGGATAAAGTACAAAAATTCGATATTTCAGAAGAAAATATTTCTACATTTGTGGATAATAAAATTAAGGAAGAATCGTTATCTGCATTAGACGTTTTGGGGATTCCTAAAAGAATGAGCGAGAAGATAGCTGATCGCATTATAAAGCAAAATCCAAGTATTTCGGTAGAAGAATTGGTAAAACAAATTTTAAAAAATATTTAACATTTGGTGGTGAATAGCAAGTTTCTTAGATTATTTTTGTTCCTATTGTTCCTGTGTATGTCATATAGCGTATATGCACAGGTCAATCATCCTGACAGTATTTCAATAAAGAAAGACTATGAAGTAGCAGACCCTACACAGTATGAAGCTTTCTATGATATCAAAACGGGGATGTATTATGTATATCCCAAGATTGGAAATACAGTTACAGGTCCTCCTACAGCGATGTCTCCTCAAGACTACAAGGAATTTGTTATGATGACCCAGACTAAAGCCTATTATAAGGAGAAATCTGACAGGTATAGTTTAATGTTCAGAAAAGATAAAACTGATGCCAAGAAGAAAGGATTGATTCCTTCCTTAACCATTCAGAATAAATTATTCGAAACTATTTTCGGAAGTAATAAGATAGAGATTATTCCTTCCGGATATGCTTCATTTGATTTTGCAGGACTTTATCAGAAGATAGATAATCCTTTGATTCTACCGCAGAACAGAACAAGTTTTGCTTTTGATATCGATCAGAGGATTCAGCTCGGATTATTAGGGAAAGTTGGTGAAAACTTACAGCTGAAAGCCAATTATGATACCCAAAGCGGATTCGCCTTTGAAAACAGAATGAATGTAGCGTGGCAATCGGCAGGGAGCTGGAAAGATTTGCAAAGCAAAGGTTTGGATGAGATTAATTCTCCGGGAGCAGGAAAAGAAGATAAGATCATCAAAAGAGTTGAGTTCGGTAATGTCAATATGCCTCTTTCCACCAGTTTAATACGTGGTTCAGAATCATTATTTGGAGTAAAAACAGAATTTCAACTAGGAAAAACATATGGAACAGTAGTACTTTCCCAACAACAGGGCGAAGCACGTAATATTGTTGTTCAGGGAGGTGGTGTAGTAAATACCTTTAAAGTCAGTGCGATAGATTACGAAGAAAATCAGCACTACTTTTTAGGACATTACTTCTTGAATAATTATGATAATGCATTGTTGAACTATCCTCAGATCAATTCAAAAATAAACATAACCAGATTAGAAGTTTGGGTATTGGATCAGAGTAATAGTAATCTATCCTATCAGAAAAGTATCGTGGGGATAAGAGACTTAGGAGACGGACCTTCCGGATATCCTGATAATTCCCAAAATGGACTCTATCAGGCAGTTAACGGATTAGGTGCCGGTTTGAGGGATGCCAGTACTACTTATAATACCATTAATGGACAGTCTTTGCCTAATGCCAGTGGTGGCACAGAAGCTTATACAGACGGAGAACAGTTTATCTTCAATAAGAAGGCTAGAAGGCTTAACTCGAACGAATATACCTTCCAGTCTCAATTGGGATATATTTCATTAAATCAAAAATTAAACGATAACCAGCTATTGGCTGTTTCTTACTCTTATACAGTAAGTGGAACGAATCAGGTATATAAAGTGGGTGAATTTTCAGAAGAAAGTACCGTGTTGGTGACTAAGGTTTTAAAGCCGAATTCCACTGTAAAAACGTCTTCACCCATGTGGAACCTGATGATGAAAAATATCTATTCCTTAGATGCAAGTCAGGTTAATAAAGATGGCTTTATATTAAATGTTTATTACCGTGATTCTCAGACAGGAGGGAAAGTAAATTATTTACCAAATACAAGTGTACAGAATACTAACTTATTGAATCTATTTAATTGGGACCGTTTGAATTCAAATGGAGATATCCAGAATAATGGCGGAACGGCAGGAGATGGTATTTTTGACTTTGTAGAAGGAATAACCGTAAGGGCTGAAACAGGAAAGATTATTTTTACCAAGGCACAGCCTTTTGGTAGCTATATGGCGAGTGTTTTAGGAACCAGTGATCCGCAATATGTGTTTACCGATCTCTATACTCAGCAGAAGCAGGTAGCAACTTCCAGTAATCTTGCCCAGAGGTATACCATGGAAGGCCGTTATAAAGGAACTCAGGGGCAGGGGATTTCATTAGGAGCAGTGAATGTTCCGCAAGGATCTGTAAAGGTTTCTGCAAATGGTGTACAATTAACGGAAGGTATTGATTATACCGTTGATTATATGCTGGGAACAGTAACTATCATTAATGAAAATGTAAAACAATCCGGACAGGCAATTAATATTTCATTAGAAAATCAATTAACGTTTAATACTCAGAGAAAACGATTTTTAGGATTAAATCTGGAAAGAAGATTTAATGAAAACTTTATCTTGGGCGGTACCGTTGTTAATTATTCAGAATCACCATTAACCCAAAAAGTAAATTATGGACAGGAGGCTGTTAATAATACAATAGTAGGTATGAATTTAATGTATAATAACCAATTACCTTTCCTTACAAGGTTAACAGATAAAATTCCTTTTGTAAATACAGAAGCTCCATCCAATTTGAATTTTAAAATGGAAGCCGCCTATCTTATCCCGGGAATAAATAAAGGAACAGATAATCAGTCTTATATTGACGACTTTGAACAAACTACCTCAAAAATATCATTAAAGGAACCTACCGCCTGGAGTTTGGCTTCTAAACCGGAAAAAAATACAGGAATATTTCAGGGAGCCGGAGCAAATGATGATATTACCAATGGGTATGGCAGGGGATTATTATCATGGTATAATATTGATCCTCGATTCTGGGGAGTAGGAGGAAAAGCACCAGCGGGAATTACAGCTCAATCGGTTTCTAATCACGCATCCCGTAGAGTACAGTATGCAGAGATTTACAATAACAAAGATTTTGTAGCCGGAGAACAAACATTTACCAATACCTTTGATATTTCTTATTACCCTCAGGAAAGAGGACCTTATAACGTAAACCCTAGTGCAGAATCCACTCAGCAGAGATGGGCAGGGATCATGAGACCTATCACCGTATCCAATTTCGTAAACTCTAATATTGAGTATGTGGAATTCTGGATGATGGATCCTTATGCAGATGGAAATACACTGGGGGCTAATCCTAAACTTTTATTACACTTAGGAAATGTTTCTGAAGATATTCTGAAAGATGGATTGATGCAGTATGAAAATGGTTTGCCAACTCCTTCTTCAACTTCTACAACCACTTCTTCCAATTGGGGAGTGCAACCGAAGCAAGCACCTATTCTGTATGCATTTTCAAGTGAAGGAACAGATAGAACCGCGCAGGATGTTGGGTATGATGGATTGAGTTCAGACCAAGAATCTATGAGGTTCGGGAATACATTCGTCAATCCGGTTACTAATATTGCTGACCCGGCTCTTGATGATTTCGTATTCTATATGTCTGATAAGTTTACCGGTAGCCAGGCTGCCTCTATTGTTCAGAGATACAAATATTTTAGAAATCCTGAAGGAAACTCACAAAGTAATTCCCTGGAAGTATCTTCACAAACTCCTGATGCAGAAGATATCAACAAAGACTATAATCTTGATCAGACGGAAAGCTATAACCAATATGAAGTTAACCTTGATCAGGCAAGTTTGGTTCTTGGAGAAAATAATATTGTAGATGTAAAAACGGTTAAAGCTCAATTCCAGAATGGACAGAATTCAGATGTAAAATGGTATTTATTTAGAATTCCGGTGGCTCAGTATGTAGCAGATCAAGGGGACCATGATGATGCTGTTTTAAGTAATGTGAGATTTGCAAGATTATTATTAACAGGTTTTGATCAGACATCAACACTGAGATTTGGAACGATGGATCTTGTAAGGTCGGACTGGAGAAGATATACTAAAAACCTGGCAAAATATGGAGATGTTGCTACAGATGAGGGATCGGTAAATGTTACGGATCCGCAAAATTTTGAACTTGGAAGCGTAAATATTGAAGAAAATGGTTTAAATCAGCCTCCTTACGTATTGCCTCCGGGAATTGACAGACAGGTGCTAAGTGGAAATGCTGGAGCTCAGAGACAAAATGAGGCTTCTTTATACATGAAAGCTTCGAACCTTATCAACAGTGAAGCAAGAGGAGTTTTCAAAAATACCAGCTTGGATATGAGAAGGTACAAGAAGCTGAAACTTTTTGTACATGCTGAAGATCCTACTTACAGAGATTTGAATATTGGAAGGATGGATGAAAAAACTAAATTTTTCATTCGTTTCGGAAGTGATGCAACAGATAACTACTATGAATATGAAGCTTCATTAGTACTTACACCTAATACGGCCACTACACCACTGGAAATATGGCCGACAGAAAATAATGTAGAATTGGAAATTCAGAATTTTGTTGATGCTAAGATTCGTAGAGATAAAAATTCACCTAATACAATAAATAATAGAACAGAAGATCCTGAATTTGGAGGTGGTGATAACTTTAAAAAGATTTATATAAAAGGACGTCCAAGTCTTGGAAATATTACCACTATTATGCTAGGGGTGAGAAATGCGGGGGATAGAGCTACAGGTTCTACTTCCATAGACAGGGTCCTTTGGATTAATGAAATTCGTCTTTCAGATATAGAGAATGATGGAGGGTATGCTGGAAATGCCAGCTTAAACTTTAACTTAGGTGATTTTGCTGTAGTGAATACAAGTGCGTCCTATACCTCGGTGGGATTTGGGAATATTGATTCTAAACCGGCAGAAAGAACCCAGTCTGCACAATCTGCATTCAGTATCAATACATCGGTAAATGTAGATAAACTACTTCCTGAAAAGAGCGGAATGAAAATTCCTTTGAATTATTCTTATTCACAGACAATTGAAGACCCTAAGTATAATCCTTTGGATACCGATGTTGAATTTAATAAGGCGGAAAATAAGGCGGAACTTAAAAAGGTAGCAAGAACTTACACTCAGCAGAGAAGTATCGGAATTGTAAACATGCATAAAGAACGGGTGAATCAAAAAAGAAAACCTAAGTTCTACGATGTAGAAAATATTTCAATAACTACGGTTTATAATGATGATTACTACAGGGATATTTATACAAAAAGAAATTACAGACAATATTTGAAAGGATATGTGGACTATAATTATACTTTCAAACCTTGGGTAATTAAACCATTTAATAAGATGATTAGTGATACTGCCAAATCCACAAAATATCTTAAATGGGTAAAAGAATTTAACTTTAACCCTATTCCGACAAGGTTATCTTTCAGAACAGAGATCGACAGAAATTATAATGAACTTGAATATAGGAATGTTGATGCAATTCTGAATGGGAATTATGATGATAACTTTGCTGCAATAAAAAACAGAAACTTCTATTTCGGATGGCAGTATGGTTTAGGATTTAATTTTACAAAATCTTTGAAGTTAGAGATCAACTCTACCATGAGAACTTTGAATGATAATGTAGATGTAAATACAATGGATAATACTTCGATTTTTGGAAATGTATTCAGAGCAGGTAGACCGGTACTATATAATCACAGAGTTCAGTTAAATTACAAACTTCCATTCCAGTATCTACCATACCTGGATTTCATGGATGCAGAAGTGGGATATGGCTTTACTTATAACTGGAATGCCAGATCTACAGCTTTACTTTCCAGTCCTGATGGAAATCTGGGTTCAATAGGGCAGAATACCAATGTTATTCAGGCTACTGCTACGGCAGACTTCCCTAAATTCTTTGGACAGTTTAAGTATTTTAAAGATATCTCGGCAAAACTTCAGAAACGTAAGCAGGAGATTGATTCATTGAATAACGTGTATACCCAGCAATGGGATAAGAAGAGATTTAAATATAAGAGCTATAAATTTAAAAATAAGTTGACTCCGCTGCAAAGCATAGCTTTCCTGCTTACATCATTTAAACAATTGGACGTTAGCTATTCCGAAAATAATGGAACAGTGCTTCCGGGTCTATTATCAGCTCCAAACTGGTATGGATATGGACAGACAGGAGGAGGTCCCACGTTTGGATTCCTGTTAGGATCACAGGCTGATATAAGACGGACTGTTTTGGAAAATGGATGGGTGAGTACGTCGGATTATATGACAGATGCCTATGTAAGAATGTCAACAAGGGAATTCAGGGCGAATTTACAGATTGTACCGATGAATGATTTCCGTATAGATTTATCGGCGTTACATAATTATAATAGGAATTTTTCTCAATCAGGATTTAACAATATACAAAACTTGAATTATGCCAATCATAATTATTCCTATGCGGATGACTTTGTGACCTATTCCAACTCGGTTGTTCTTTTAAAGACTTCCTTCAAAGATGGGCAGGCGATATATCAGGCATTAAAAGCAAATGCTATGGCAATTTCCCAGCAAATGGGAGGTGTTATTGGGGCGGATGGCTTTACGGAGGGACATAGTCTGGCTAATGCTTATGTTTTGATACCCGCATTCAGAGCAGCTGTAGAAGGAAAATCAGCTAAACAGATCGGAGATGCTAAAAAAGCAGGAATACCATTGCCGAATTGGAGGTTTACATATTCAGGTTTAAAAAATATTCCTATAATTAATGGACAATTTTCAAAATTTGATCTTTTACATTCATATACGGCAACATATACGGCTACAGGAGTGCAGTCAAGTATTGACTACTTTAATGGTCTCAGTACCGGAAATATGATAGATGTTAATGGAGATTTTATCAATCCGTTTACATTCTCTCAAGTCGGTTATGTAGAATCTTTCTCACCTCTTATCGGAATTGATGTTACGATGAGAAATAATATGCAGTTTGGATTACAGTATAACCGAAACAGAATGCTGTTATTAGGATTGGTTAATCATACATTAACGGAAGATGCGAACTCCGAATATGTTGTAAGATTAGGTTATATCATCAGAAACTTCCGGTTAGGAATGACCAATGCAAGAGGAGCAAGGTCTAAAGGAAGTGACCTTAACATCAGAGGAGACTTCTCCTTAAGAGATAGTAGAACAAGCATTACTAATATATTGTTAGATGATTCACAGGTGACCGGAGGACAAACTTTATTAAATATAAAGCTGTCTGCGGACTATAATGTTTCTGAAAATCTGAACTTAAGAGTATTCTACGAGCAAATGACTTCCAAATACAAAATATCTACGGCATTTCCGTTATCCACTATTAGAGCGGGGATTTCTGCGACATTTACATTCGGTGATTCCGGAGGTTTTTAATCCAATAACAAGCCTCGTGAAAAACTTAGAAAGCCTTTATTTATATGAATAAGGGCTTTTTTATATGTGTCAGTAGACATTTTTAATTATTTACTTATTTTTGTAAAAAATGAAAATATGATAAAAAAATTATTTGTGGTGGGAGTTTTAGGTTTAAGTTTTAATATTGCTTTTGCACAGTTGTATACATCCGCAGGAACTGTTGGGGCTACTGTAAGTTCAGTGGATGTCAAAAATGTTGGAATTGGAACAAATGGTCCTACAGCTCCTTTGGATATTCAATCAAAAATTCTTGTTAATCCAGCATCTCCTGTTTACGGAGTGGGAATAAAAGCGTATAATAGTAGTGCTTGGTCCAGGGGATATAATTTTCTAAATCCTGACGGTACTTCTATCCTAGCTGGTTTTGGAGCATTGGGTCCAATAGATGGGTTACAGTTTTTATATATAGGAAAAGCCCATAATGATAATGTAATTCGTCTTTATCCGGATAATAAAAAAAGTGTTTTTTATGGAAATGTGGGAATAGGAAGTGATGATCCTCAGGCAAAATTAGATATTAATTTTGGTGGTGAGCCTAAGACTATTAAATTTATGGAAGCAGCGAATGGTTCCAGTACCATGAATTCTATGATGCGATTTACATGGTATAATGATACGGCCGATTTGGGAATTGTAAGAAGTGGAAGCTATCCGATAGAAGCTATGGCGATAAGGTTTAATCAGAAAGAAGTAGCAAGATTTACACCCAATGGAAATGCCTCGCTTCAAGGAAAATTAGAAGCCAAAGAAGTAAAAGTAACTTTAACCCCAACAGCAGATTTTGTCTTTGAAGAAAATTATGATTTACCAAAGTTGGAAGAAGTGGAAAAACATATCAAAGATAAAAAACATCTTCCAGAGATTGCCTCTGCAAAAGAAATGGAAAAAGAAGGAGTTAACGTAGGTGAATTTCAAATTAAACTCTTACAGAAAATTGAAGAGCTGACTTTATATGTAATAGAACAGGATAAAAAACTGAAAACACAGGCCGAAGAAATTCAGAATCTTAAAAATCAGTTAGAATCTAAACAGTAATTTAAAACATATTTTTTACTCAATAAATTATTGGAAAGGAAATATTCATAATAAACTTTTCGTAAATAATAAGAACTTTAAAAATTAACAGATACATAAAAGCTATAGATTTATTCCGTAAGGTTTTGAGAAGGTCAAATAAACTTTTATTTTCTTTGGACATCTATTTATTTTGAATAAATTTGCTAATATCAAAAACATTAAAAAATGAACACACCGTCAGAATTAAAGTACACGAAAGATCACGAATGGATAAAGATCGAAGGAAATGTGGCTACTATTGGAATCACTGATTTTGCTCAGGGAGAATTAGGAGATATTGTTTATGTAGATGTAGATACTGTAGACGATGATCTTAACGGAGGAGATGTTTTCGGAAGTGTAGAAGCTGTAAAAACAGTTTCTGATTTATTTTTACCGATTTCTGGTAAAGTAATTGAGTTTAACTCTGCTTTAGAAGACCAGCCCGAACTGTTAAATTCTGAACCATACGGAGAGGGATGGATTATTAAATTAGAAATTGCTGATGGTGCAGACCATTCAGAATTACTTTCAGCAGAAGAATATCAGGCTATCATTGGATAGAATTTTAAAAATATTTAGTAAGATTTTGCCCATTTATTGGGCATTTCTTACTTATATGCTGCTCAAACCCGGACAAGAAAACCATGAATACTGGTTTATGTTCAATGGAATTGATAAGGTACTACATATAAGTATCTTTGCTATGTTGGGTTTTTCTTTTGTAGCAGCTTTTCCCAAAATCAAATTTTCTTATTTCTTTCAAATCATTCTTATATATGCTTTTCTAACTGAGATTTTACAGGAAGAAATGCATTTAGGCAGATCAATGGAAACATTAGATATTGTAGCAGACATCATTGGATGTTTGGCAGGATACTATATATATAAGATGCTTATCAAACGTTTTTTCTAGTTTAAGTCAGCTTTTTACATTCTTTATCTTATTGTTAGTAACGTTGTGATTGATTGTAATGTGTTTGTGATTAGATAGTTGAGATAAAAGTTATCCTCAAATGATAAATTAAGTAA
>NZ_JALAHD010000119.1 GCF_022712095.1 Chryseobacterium sp.
TATTAAAATTTAAATTTTAATACGGATTGAGTAATTAATTTGATTATTTTTTAATTAAAATTTCTTATTATTTATTTTTAATGAAATAAATATAATTTATAACCTTTAAACTTGTTCTTTTTATTACATTTGATAAGCAAATGAATATGGAGATGAACAAAATACTAAAAAATAATCCTGATAATTTTTCAGAAAACTATGGGCTTTATCAGCCTGAATTTGAATTTGATTCCTGTGGTGTCGGTTTTGTGGCTAATATTAAAGGAGTCAAAACTTATAAAATAATAAGTGATGCTATTACTATGCTCGAAAATATGGAGCATCGTGGTGCTACCGGATATGAAAGTAATACAGGTGATGGGGCCGGTATTCAGATTCAGATTCCCCATGAGCTTCTCTATGATGAAGCTTTAAATTATGGAATAGACTTACCTGAACCGGGATATTACGGTTTAGGAATGATATTTTTTCCTCAGAATAATTTTATACGCGAAGAATGTAAAGAGGTCATTGCTCAATCTGCAGAGAAGCTGAATCTTAAAATATTAGGCTATCGTCCTGTGCCGGTGAGTAATATTGAATTGGGTAATCTGGCAAAAAGTGTAGAACCGGTAATGGAAATGCTTTTTATAGAACGTCCATTTGATATTGAAAGTGAAAAAGATTTTGAAAGAAAGCTTTTTGTTTTTAAAAACTATATTTCTCATCAGAGCACAAGCGTAACCAATAATGATCCTATTGGTTTTTATGTGGCCTCATTCTCCTGTAAAAAACTTATTTATAAAGGGCAACTGAGAAGTATTCAGATCAGAAATTACTTTAAAGACCTGACCAATCCTAAAATCAGATCAGCTTTCGGGATGGTACATTCCCGTTTTGCAACCAATACTTCTCCCACTTGGAGTTTAGCACAGCCATTTCGGTTTTTGGCCCATAATGGTGAAATTAATACTATTGGGGGAAACCTGAACTGGTTGAAATCTTCTGAGAAAATATTTAAAAGTCAGCTTTTTACTCCCCAGGAAATGGATATGATTCTTCCGCTAACGAAGCCCGGACAGTCTGACTCTTCCTATCTGGATAATATGGTGGAGTTGCTTTATCATGCGGGGAGATCACTTCCTCATACAATGATGATGCTGATTCCGGAAGCATGGGACGGACATGAACAGATGGAACAATACAAAAAAGATTTCTATGAATTTCATGCCTGTTTAATGGAGCCTTGGGATGGACCGGCTTCCATTTCCTTTACGGATGGAGATATTATAGGAGCCACTTTAGATAGAAACGGTCTCCGCCCTTCAAGATATTGTGTCACTTCTGATGATCTGGTTATCATGGCTTCCGAATCAGGAGCTTTGCCGGTAGACCCTAAAAAAGTAATCAAAAGATGTCGCCTTCAGCCTGGAAAAATGTTTCTGGTAGATATGAAAAAAGGGACTATCATAAAAGATGATGAACTCAAAAAAGAAATATGTACTTCACAGCCTTACAGAGAATGGCTGGATAAAATGAGAATTGAAATCAATGAGTTGCCTGATCCTAAAATCCGTTTCAATAAACTCCAGACGGATGATATCTTCAAATACCAGAAGGCATTTGGATATTCAAGAGAAGATCTAAATGTAGTAGTGAAAGAAATGGCATCCAAAGGAAAAGAGCCGATAGGTTCCATGGGATTTGATAGTCCTTTGGCCGTGTTGAGTGAAAAGCCGCAGCATTTGAGTTCCTATTTCAAACAATTATTTGCCCAGGTTACCAATCCGCCAATAGATCCGATCCGAGAAAAACTGGTGATGTCATTGACAACCATTATCGGAGGAAATGGGAATCTCCTGGAAGAAGATAAAAGTTTTGCACATTCCATTAAACTGGAAAATCCTATTCTGAATAATCAACAGCTTGAAAAACTGAGAAGTGTTGACACCGGAAAATTTCAATCCAAAACTATTTATACTTATTTTAATGCTAATGGAAAAGAAGGAAATTTAAAGAAAGCAATTGACCGTATTTGCAGGTATGCTGTAGATGCTGTAGATGCTGGCTTTGAGGTGATTATACTGTCCGATCGTTCACTGGACTCTCAGCATGCTGCAATTCCGTCATTGCTGGCCTGTTCGGCGGTACACCATCACCTGATAAGAAAAGGTGTGCGTAGAAAAATCGGATTGGTGATGGAGGTTGGTGATGTTTGGGAAGTTCATCATTTTGCTGCTTTATTGGGGTTCGGAGCTACGGCAATTAACCCTTATCTTGCTTTGGCGAGTATACGGCAGATGTTTCATGAGGGAGAATTCGGGGAGGAGGAAGATTTGGAAAAACTAAGAAATAATTATAAAAAAGCAGTGGGTGACGGACTGCTGAAGATTTTCTCAAAAATGGGGATTTCGACATTGCAGTCTTATCATGGGGCTCAGATTTTTGAGATTATCGGACTGAATAAATTAATTGTCAATACCTGTTTTACCGGTGCTGTTTCCCGTATTGAAGGAATTGGTTTTGATGAAATTGCAAAAGAAGCATTGGTAAAACATATGGATGCTTTCGGAGAAGAGGTGATTAAAGATATCTTAGATACGGGAGGTGTTTATCAGTGGCGGAACAACAGTGAATACCACCAGTTTAATCCACAGTCAGTACACTTGTTACAGCAGGCTGCTTGGAATAATGATTACCATACTTTTAAGAAGTATTCCAGAGTGGTCAATCAGCAGATGGGAAAAGCTTCGTTGTTAAGAGGCTTACTGGAATTTAAAAATGACAGAGCTTCGATTCCTCTTGAAGAAGTGGAACCTGTTGAAAATATCATGAAAAGGTTTGCGACCGGAGCCATGTCCTTTGGTTCTATTTCCTGGGAAGCTCATACAACGTTGGCTATTGCAATGAATAGGATTGGAGCTAAAAGTAATACGGGAGAAGGTGGAGAAGATGAGAACAGATATATACTTAATGAAAATGGTGACAGCCTAAGATCATCCATAAAGCAGATCGCATCTGGAAGATTTGGAGTAACGGCAAGATATTTAGCCGAAGCAGATGAAATCCAGATTAAAATGGCTCAGGGTGCTAAACCCGGAGAAGGCGGTCAGCTGCCGGGCGATAAAGTAGATACATGGATTGGTAAAACGCGGCATTCTACGCCGGGAGTAGGGTTGATTTCTCCACCACCACATCATGATATTTATTCTATTGAAGATCTGGCCCAGCTTATTTTTGATTTGAAAAATGCCAATCGCCATGCCCGGATTTCAGTGAAGCTGGTTTCAAAAGCAGGAGTAGGGACCATTGCTTCTGGGGTGGCAAAGGCAAAAGCAGATCATATTCTGATTTCAGGGTATGACGGTGGTACCGGTGCCTCACCATTAAGCTCTGTCCGGCACACGGGATTACCCTGGGAACTTGGGTTGGCAGAAGCCCATCAGACATTGATTAAAAATAAACTAAGACAAAGAGTGACTCTTCAGGTAGATGGCCAGGTGAAAACCGGACGGGATTTAGCTATTGCTACTTTATTGGGTGCAGAAGAATGGGGAATTGCCACATCAGCTCTTATTGTGGAAGGATGTATTTTAATGAGAAAATGTCATTTGAATACCTGTCCCGTAGGAGTGGCTACCCAAAATGAAGAGCTTAGGAAAAAGTTTAAAGGAAAACCTGAACACCTTGTCAATTACTTCACGTTTCTTGCAATGGAAGTCAGGGAGATTATGGCTAATTTGGGTTTCAGGACCATTGATGAAATGGTGGGACAATCCCAATGTCTTGAAAAAAAGCCTCAAATCAATTTCTGGAAACATCAGCATATAGATGTAAGCAGAATTCTCCAGAAAGTAGAAACTGATCTTCCGGTTATTAAATCTGAGGAGCAGGATCATGGACTTGATGATTCCATTTCATGGAAAATGCTGAAAGAAGCAAAAGAGGCACTCCAAAATAATATAAAAACACAAGCTCACTTTGACATAAAAAATACAGACAGGGCTGTGGGTACCATACTTTCTCATGAACTAACTAAAATATATCAGTCAGAGGGGATGAAAGAAGATTCTCTTAAGTTTAGTTTTAAAGGAACTGCAGGGCAGAGTTTCGGAGCATTTTGTAATAAGGGAATCACAATGGTACTGGAAGGTGATGCCAATGATTATGTAGGGAAAGGACTTTCAGGTGCTAAGCTGACTGTTTTTCCGGATAAAGAAGCCATTATTAAAGCTGATGAAAATAGTATTGTCGGGAATGTTGCCTTATATGGAGCGACTTCCGGAAAAGTATTTATCAATGGAATGGCGGGAGAGCGGTTTGCTGTCCGTAATTCCGGAGCTACTGCGGTAGTGGAAGGAATTGGAGATCACGGATGTGAATATATGACCGGTGGAATTGTTTTGGTACTGGGCAGTGTAGGAAGAAATTTCGGTGCAGGAATGAGTGGAGGTCTTGCGTATGTATGGGATGTTCAGAAGACCTTGGAACAAAATTTTAACCCGGATATGGCTGATCTGGAAGAAATCACAGAAGATGATAAAGCATTGATTTCAGGTCTTGTCCGTGAACATTTTGAAAATACGGGAAGTAAACTTGGAGAATATCTGCTGAGTGACTGGGAAAACAGCTTGAAATACTTTATAAAAGTATATCCGAGAGAATATAAGAAAGCAATAGAAAATCAGGTAAATGTGATGAAATAATGGGAAAGACAGATGGATTTTTAATATACGAAAGAGAATTTCCTTCCAAATTGAAGGTAGAAGACAGGATAAAGAATTATGATGAATTTGTTCAAAGGCTTTCAGATAATGCTTTAAATCAACAGGCTGCAAGATGTATGGATTGCGGTATCCCTTTTTGCCAGAGTGGCTGTCCGCTGGGAAATCTTATCCCGGAATTTAACCATGCAGTGTATCAGAGACAATGGGAAAAAGCTTATCATATTTTGATATCGACCAATAACTTTCCAGAGTTTACCGGACGGATTTGTCCTGCTCCATGTGAAAGTTCCTGTGTTTTGAGCATTAATAGTAAAGCTGTGACTATTGAAGAAATTGAAAAAAATATTATTGAAATTGCTTTTGAACAGGGATTTGCAATACCGAAGATACCGCAATTCAGGACAGGGAAAAGAGTAGCGGTTATCGGCTCAGGTCCGGCAGGTCTGGCGGCTGCTTATCAATTGAATCAATTAGGACATTCAGTTACGGTTTTTGAAAGAGATCCGGAAATAGGCGGGTTGCTGAGATTTGGAATTCCTGATTTTAAGCTGGATAAAAATATTGTAGAACGTCGTGTTCAATGGATGAAAGAAGAAGGGGTAGAATTCTGCACCAATGTGAATGTAGGTGTTGATTATTCTGTAGAGCAATTGAACCGGAATTTTGAGGCTATAGTTTTAGCAACCGGAAGTACTGTTCCTAAGGATTTGATAATTCCTAATCGGGATGCTAAAGGAATTCATTTTGCTATGGATTTCCTCAAACAAAGTAATAAGAGAGTCAGCGGAATTCCTTTTGAGGAAGAGGAGATCAGTGCTAAAGGAAAAAAAGTCGTTGTAATAGGAGGAGGTGATACAGGCTCTGATTGTATAGGGACGTCTAATCGCCAAGGTGCAGAGGTGGTGTATCAGATTTATTATAAACCGATGCAGCCTACAGAAAGGGATGAAACTATGCCTTGGCCTACCTATCCCGCTTTACTACAGGTCACTTCATCCCATGAAGAAGGCTGTGATCGCATGTGGTCTGTTAATTCTAAGGAATTTGTGAAAGATGAAAATGGGAATTTAATTGGAGTTCGCCTCGTGGAAGCAGAATGGGCAAAAGATTCCGATGAAGGGAAATGGAATTTATATACAGAAAAGCCCGGTTCGGAATTTATACTGGAGTGTGACCTTGTTTTTATTGCATTGGGATATACACATGTAGAGCATACGGGATTGGTGGAAGCGTTGGATATTCATTTGGACCCCAAAGGAAATCTGATTGGAAATAATCAGGAGTATAAAACCAATCAGGAGAAAGTATTTTCCTGTGGTGATGCCAGAAAAGGACAAAGTCTTGTGGTCTGGGCAATTGCTGAAGGAAGACAATGTGCCGAAAAGGTCAATGAATTCTTAAAGGCAGGAGCTTAAATAGGAAATAAATCTGATTTAATATACCGATCGGCATAGGATTTTATTCTGTGTCGATTTCTTTTTTCCATTTTTTGATCTGACTTCTGAAAGTTTTAAAAGGAGCGACAGTATTGATATGAATCCATTTCCATAAAGGCCATTTTGCTGATGTGGTGGCCCATTTTCTTTGTTGAGGCAGGAAAAGGGTATCATGATCAAGTTTTTCGATCCATAGCAGGATCTCTTTTACCTGACGATTAAGTATTTCCCTTTGCTGGCTTAAACTGTTAACTCCGAAAGTTTCATAAAAAGACTGATAAAGTCCTCCAAGATTATTCCATTTGTATTCGGAAGTTGGAGTTTTTACTTCAATACCTTTCTGCTCATCAGATTCCCACTGTAAAAGTAGGCTTGTCCAGCCGATCTGGTAGGAAATATTCTGAGAAGGAGTTTTCGCAATACCTGCTTTTAATACATCTTTCAGACTTTCATCAATCTCATCAAATTCCTCATCATAAAGTGTATATCGTTTCTTTATTTCCTTGATAAGTTCTGTTTTATCCAGATATTGAGTCATGTTTTATTTTTCTGTTTTTAGATAAGTCCTTATTTATTTTCTCAATCGGCTGAAAGAAAACATTAAATAGAAGAAAAACGGAAGAATAAATAATGATCCTAAGATGAGAGCCCAGCCAAGTGCAGCAATTGTTTTAGGAGCAGCAGCTTCTGTAAATAAAGAAAGCTGACCTCCATTTCCTAATAATATAATATTGGGGTTATGCTGATAAGTAGCGGCAATAAGAATCATAACAATCTGAAACCCTGCCAATACTCTTACCGGCGTTAACTTTCTTTCTTTCATACAATAGAAAATAAGGCCTAATGCAATAGTGGCGAAAGTAACCGATATAATTCCTAATGGTTTTGAGAATACCCATGTCAGAAGGGGAATTTCAGAAAAATGAGCTGTCAAGAAAACAAATATTCCGGTAATAACGACAAAGATCATTGTTTGTTTTGATTTTCTTATCATAAGAGAAAGTTCGTCTTTGGTTTTTGTTTCCCGTAAGGAAAATATAGAAGCAAGATAAGCGCAAAGGGCTACGGTAAATAAACCTACGGCTATTCCAAACCAGTTCAGCCAGCTGAAAATATAAAGATTTAAAAAACCTTTTGCATCAGGGTTAATGGATCCTGAAATGGTAGCTGCAGCAATTAAGCCCAGAAAGAAAGGAGTTAAAAGACTCGCATAATAAAAAATATGGGTATACAGAATCTGCCAGTCATCTTTCACAGCATCATAATGCCTGAAAGTAAAAGCAGTTCCTCTCGCAATAATCCCGAGGAGCATCAATACCAACGGAATATGAAGATAAGTGGATAAGGTTGTGTAGATTCCGGGAAATCCTACGAAAAGGATAACAATAGCGATAATAAGCCACATATGATTGGCCTCCCATACAGGAGCTATGGATTCATACATGATCTCATTAGTTTTATGGCGTGCTTTTCTGTTGGTGAAAAGCTCTACGATTCCTGCTCCGAAATCCGCCCCGCCTAAGATTATATATAAACAGATGGATAGCCAGAGAAAGCCTATAACTATATAAATCATGATTTTTTGTTTTTATCATTAAACTGAATATCGGTTGGGTCATACAGTTTCGGAACCATTTTAATCTGTCTTTTCATTAAGAAGATGATAATTAAAGAAAGAGATACGAAAATGGCAGTAAAGAAATAAAATGAATACTGAATGCCCGGCATCGGGGTAACTGCATCTATTGTTCTCATAATTCCGTAGATGATCCATGGCTGTCTTCCTACTTCTGTTACTGTCCATCCGGCTTCTAAAGCAATATATCCGAAAGGAGTAGCTATGAAAAAGGTTTTAAGCAGCCAGTTTTTATGGAGCCATTCTTTCCTGAAGAAAAATGCATAGAGATAAACAGCCCCGATGCAGATCACTACAACTCCGAAAAAGATCATTATTTGAAAAGCATAATGAGTCACCGCTATAGGTGGCCATTCATCTTTTGGAAAATCTTTCAGTCCCTTTACTTCAGAATTGAAGTTATTACTCACCAGAAAACTGAGAAGTTTCGGAATCTTGATAGCATATTTTACTTCTTCTTTTTTTTCATCCGGAATACCGCCAATTATAAAGGTAGCTCCTTTTTCTGTCTCAAAATGAGCCTCCATAGCCGCGAGTTTTATAGGCTGCCTTGCAGCTACGGATTTAGCTGCAATATCTCCACTTAACGGAGCTCCAAATGCACCAATAAGAGCAAATCCGGCTGCAATTCTAAAAGCCTTAGTATGAAATTCTACATTTTTCTTTTTCATAATCAGAAAAGCATGAACCCCTGCCACGGCAAATCCGGTAGCGCAGAAAGCTGCTACAATCATGTGTAAAGCCTGTGGAAACCATGCGTCATTAAACATAGCTTTTATAGGGTCGATATTCACGTATTGTCCATTGATGTAATCAAAACCGGCAGGAGAATTCATCCAGGCATTGGCGGCAACAACCAGAATTCCTGATGCTAATCCGGTAAGCCCTACGAGAAATCCGCAAAACCAGTGAAACCATTTATTAAATCGGTTCCATCCGTAAAGAAAAAAACCGATTGCAATAGCTTCAATAAAAAATGCAGTTCCTTCCAAGGAAAAAGGCATCCCGAAAATAGGCCCGGCATGTTTCATGAATTCGGGCCAGAGAAGTCCCAGTTCAAAGGAAAGCATTGTTCCGGAAACGGCACCGGTAGCAAAAAGAATAGCTACTCCTTTGCTCCATGCTTTAGTGAGACCTTTGTATATTTCGTTATTTGTTTTTAAGTATTTCCAGTGAGCAAATGCCATCAGAAAAGGCATAACCATTCCTACGCAGGCAAAAATGATGTGGAACCCCAATGATATAGCCATCTGAGCACGGGCAGCAATGAAATCGTCCATAAAATCAATTTTGATCAGATAAATTTAGGGATAAATTATTAAGTAGGGATATGA
>NZ_JALAHD010000120.1 GCF_022712095.1 Chryseobacterium sp.
AACATCAATTGATTTTATCTTTGAGAAAAAAAATATATTTTTGTAGTTTGGTTCTTAAGTTTAAAGCATTGAATAAATCCATAATAATTTACAATAGCTTTAGATAAAGAAGTGCACAATTCAGATGATAGAAAATCAGCCATAGAAAGATATTTTTATCTTTTAAAAGCTAAAAATTTAGAAATACCATGCCGGATTTAAAAATACAAGAGGCGACATTGCTTTTTAAAAAAATCCACTCCAACCCTAAAAGTTATGACTTAAAAATCAATGAAGACGGAATAACTGGCAGTGATAAGGAAATTAGTTTCAGACTTTACAGGAGTGGGGAAGATAGCGTCTTTGAGGTAACTATAGAAGGACTTATTTTCACTAATAATACCGGAGAATGGAATAATGCCATTATCATGTTGGGAAACACGATAAGGAGAATAGAAAGAGAAAAGGAAAATTTAAAAATAGAACAGGCAATTGATAAACTCCGAAAATATTTATCCAAAGAAAATTGAAAAAAGAAGGAAATAAATTTGGCGGATAAAAAAAAAGTTTATACTTTTGCACTCACATTTGAACGATATGGCAAATCATAAATCAGCATTAAAAAGAATTAGACAAAACGAAGCTAGAAAACTTCGTAACAGATACTACCACAAGACTGCAAGATCAGCTATGAAAGTATTGAGAAATGAGGAGGATAAAGCTGCTGCTGCAGAGCAATTGCCAAAGGTTATCTCTTTGTTGGATAAATTAGCTAAGAAAAACATTATCCACAAAAACAAAGCGGCTAACTTAAAAAGCAAGTTAACTAAGCACGTTAATAAATTAGCGTAATTATATAGTTGGCCCGTTCGTCTATCGGTTAGGACCTCAGATTTTCATTCTGGTAAGAGGGGTTCGATTCCCCTACGGGCTACTAATTTTTAAAAAATCACTGTTTATATATTCAGTGATTTTTTAAAGGCTAACTTCGAATTAACATATAAAATCTGGCCCGTTCGTCTATCGGTTAGGACCTCAGATTTTCATTCTGGTAAGAGGGGTTCGATTCCCCTACGGGCTACTTAACGACAATTACAAAACTCTGATAATATAAGTATCAGAGTTTTGTATTTTGAATCCTCACACAATTCTTCCTATTTTCCGAAATCTCTCTTAGGGGATCTTTACAAAACGTAATTTCTAAAGTTTTCACTTTTCTTTTGGCCAAGCATCTTAGAACAATCTCATTTTCGGAAACATTTTATATGAAATGGTTGTTATTAAATCCGGTACTATAAAGTATAATAGCTCTATGTAATCCTCAAATACAGATAAAAAGCCTAAAAACCTCGTACTAATTATAACGGTCTTTCTTAAAAAGGCGGAAGGTTCAAAATATAAAGAGATTTTATCCTCATTAAAGGACACGACAATTATCAACTCTCCTCTTCATAGAAAATGCAGAACTAATGTTCTGCATTCTCATTTTAAAATCAATATAATTGACTCTATTTAAATTTGATTTGATTTAATTAATCTTAATTACAGTAACACTGGAAAGACTCGTCGTATCATAATTTACAGTTCCATTATAATTTGTTCCATCTTTGTAACGTGCTGAATGCATAGTAAGTATCTGCCCTGCCTTGGCATTAATATAGGAATTGGATCCAAAGGCAAATCTTCCATTAATATTAACATCGGAAGGATCATACTGTGGTACTAATGTAATAATTTTTGCAGAAGCCAGATTGCCGTCCAGATTGAAGTAGATATAATCACTTACTCTGGAGTTGTCTACCGCAGGACTTTGCTTTAATGCCAGATTAGCTGAAACAAGATATAAACCATCCTGTTTTATTCTTAGTTGATAGTCTCCAAGCTTTTCATATACTGAGCCGGAGGTGTCAGAATTAAAAACCACAGAATTAAAAATATCAATGCCCACAGGTGAAGCTACACTTACAGGATTAAAATTCATAGTACTTGTCGGAGAATTAGAAAATTTGATCACCTGTGACTTTGTTCTCCCTATCGCTGCTGGAAATACCCATTCCGCACCGTCCCACACATAAACACTGGGAATTACGCTTTGTACACCTGTCCCCGCATTTACAGTATTAAAAACCATCGTTCCGACAGGAATATTACCTGATAAAGGAGCCTTATCGATAGTTGAGCTTAAAGCGACCCGGGGAATTAGCACCCCTTTATTAGCAGAAGTAATATCTAATACAGAAGAAGATGCAGGAGAATCTGTCCCTAATCCCACCTGTCCGAAAGCCAAGGTTACAGGAAGGAGCATCATAAGTTTGATATATATTTTTTTCATTATTTCTAGTTTAAAAATTTTTAACGGATTCTCAATAAAGCGATACTTGAATCTCCTGACTGAAGAAATTTAACATCAGCTACACCATAATTGTTAGCATATGTACCCGCCGTTTTCTTTATTTTCACAGATAATACATCTCCTTTGTTCAATTCAATATATTCGGTGAATGAATGAGAGAATAGCCCTCTGTTGTTGTTGATAGAGGTGGTATATCCCGGAGAAAATACCTGCTCTGTCCCAACCGGTTGATCATTAACATATAATCTGGCTGTCATAGATAATCTTGCTGGATTATCAGCAGTCAGACGGTCAAATGATAATAAAGTAGATATTGAATAGAGCCCTGACATCCCCAAAGTCACTGTATGATTATTTGAATTAACATTGTAAATAGATTCACTTTCATTAAATACTTCACTTCCAAAAAGCTGTACATTCTGCCAAGCTGTCGTATTATAATTGGTTACATTTTCCGCATTAACATATTTAGCTGTTACATTCTCCAAGTTGGTACTTAAGTTGGTCCATTGTTTTTCTTCTGCACTCCACCAATGTAACCCCGGACTAATAATATTAGGGAAACTTCCAGAAAGTGTTGTATTAAAAACAATAGTTCCTGTAGGAATAGATGCATTCAGTGGAGAGACAGAAGTTCTCGAGCTTAAAGCAAGTCTTGGAAACAAAACTCCTTTATTAGTACTTTCCAGTTGCATCATTACTCCGTCTTCGATATTTGTAGTATTGACTCCTATCTGAGCGTGTAATTCACCGCTAATAACACCTACTGTTAATAATGCGGCATATATAATATACTTCTTCATAATTATCTGATTTTTTCTATAGAAATTGTAGATGTGTCTGGGTTTTTAAATTGTACATCAGTACTAGGATCAATTTCATAGGACCTTACACGAAGGGTATACCCTGCTACGTTTATGGGAATATACACTACAAAGGTCTTTCCGTTAGGGAAATTACTTTCTGCCCCTCCTTCAGTATCCCATCGTCCCGGGATATATAAATTATCAGAAACAATATTATCCTGATTATTAACTACAATTTCAATCCCGAAATTATCCGCACCTCCCGAAGAAGCAAGATCCAGATTAAGGATTACTTTATAGTAACCAACTTCATTAATTTTTAAAGTAGTATTATCAATTTTCTGATATAATGACGGATTGTTATTAAATCTTACATTCTCAAAAATAGGAGCAAATATTCCATCATCAGCATTAATATCCGTACTGGTATTCTGATTAGAGAATAAAGCCGTTTCACTGGCTTCTTTTTGTGCCATTCTCACCCATTCTGAAGTGGTACCACTCCCGTCCCAATAATAAATACCAGGAGTAACAGCTGAGTCTCCAGAACCTGAAGTAGCCGTATTATAGACCATCAAGCCAGTAACAGCCTGACCGGTAACGGGTGCAAAAAGCTCAGTGGAAGTAAGTGCAACTCTTGGGAAAAGAACTCCTCCATAGTAAGTACTGGAAGTTTCAGGCTGGCTTTCAACCTGAAGAATAATTCCATTATGTACATCTTTTGTACCCACTCCAAATTGCCCGAACATATTCAGGCTTAATGAAGCTGATACTAATAAAAACATTTTTCTCATTGTTGTTTTGTTATAAATATTTATTAGGTTTATCACATAGGAATTCTTTCTATACAATTTTATCATGTATAGGAATTTTTGCTTAGATTTTTTTAAAAAAAATTAAGCTATTTTAAGATTTCGGAAATTTTGAAATTAAAAAAGGGAAGTCGAATATGTAGAATTAGAGGGGTTGTATTCATCATATAAAGTTTTCGTATTTGTAAGACAAAATTATACGTATCTCATATTATTATATACATACTACTTACCTCGATATCACCCGCAAGTGTAAACAAGAGGGAATCATTTGTGGGAAAAGGCAAAACAAATATCAAAAAACAAACAAGTAAAACTCAAAAAATCAATACATTAAACCAATCAAGGCACTTACATATATGTAAATTAAATTAGAAAATAAAAAAGCTAAAAAAGACACAAAAAAGGGATAAAGAGGGGGTTTTATACTATAAAAAATATATAATTTAACTAGTAAAACTGAATTAAAAAAGGAAAATACCTTAAAAAAAAATTAAATTTAACTCTACTATTATTCTAGAATCATTCTCAACAAAAAAAGCTACTCCTAATCATTACATTAGAAATAGCCTCTCATTATGTTCAAAATTCAGAATATTTCATTCCTCATTACTCAATAAATTACATCCTCATTTCTAATACTTGTTCTGATTAGATTAGATTAGATTAGATTAGATTAGATTAGACTAGCCTACACTTACTCCGAACAGATGTCCGACAAAAGCAGTTATCCCCATTGCAATCGTCCCCCAGAAACATATTCTTACTACAGCAGCTCCAATAGATGAACCTCCTGTTTTAGCGGAAATAGCTCCCAGTATCATAAGAAAAACAATTGTAAAACCATATTGATAATAGACCATTTGTTCGATAGGAGCTAATAATGAGACTATAAAGGGTAAAGCGGCTCCAAATCCAAATGAACCGAATGAAGCGATAGCAGCCTGTAAAGGTCTTGCCTGAGTAATCTCATTAATTCCCAGTTCATCTCTTGCATGGGCTTCCAGTGCATTATGATCAGTTAATTCTTTTGCAACCTGTAAGGCAGTTTCTTTACTGACACCTCTCTGTTCATAAATCTTAGCCAATTCAATCAGTTCGATTTCCGGAAATTATTCCAGTTCTTTCTGTTCTCTTTCCAGATCTGCTTTTTCAGTATCAGCCTGAGAACTTACAGAAACATATTCTCCTGCTGCCATAGACATTGCTCCTGCAATCATTCCAGCTAATGCTGCCAAAATAATAGTGTGCCTATCCGGTTCTGCAGCTGCTACTCCTATGACAATACTTGTTGTTGATAATAATCCGTCATTAGCTCCTAAAACTGCTGCACGAAGCCAGCCTATCCTATTGACATAATGTTTTTCTAATTGATGATGCATACTAAATTTAACCTGTTCAGTTTAAAGTTAACATTTTTTATTGAGTACAGCTTTAATAAATACCCGTTAAGGGTATAATCTTACTATTAAAAAGAGTAATATAAAAAATGCAGCATACGTATGCTGCATTTCAAGCTGGTTAATTATTTTTTGCTTAAAGCTTCATCATATCTTTTACTTACCTCTTTCCAGTTCATTACATTCCAGATAGCACCCAAGTAATCTGCTCTTTTATTCTGATATTTAAGATAATAAGCATGTTCCCATACATCAATTCCTAAAATAGGAGTTCCTTTCTCCTCTACAACATCCATCAAAGGATTATCCTGATTAGGAGTGGAAGAAACAAATAATTTCCCATTCTTATCTACAGAAAGCCATGCCCATCCCGACCCGAAACGATCAGCTCCTGCTTTAGCAATTTTTTCTTTCATTGCATCTATACTTCCGAAACTTTCGTTGATTGCTTTCAAAAGTTTTGCAGAGGGCTGTGTGTTTTTTTCAGGAGTCAGCATTGTCCAGAAAAGCTCATGGTTATAGTGCCCACCTGCATTATTTCTTACTGCAGGACTTAATGTAGACACTTTCCCTAAGATCTGGTTTAAACTTTCCTTTTCTAACGGTGTACCTGCAATCGCTTTGTTCAGGTTAGTTACATATCCCGCAGCATGCTTGGTGTAATGAATTTCCATTGTTTGTGCATCAATGGATCCTTCCAGTGCATTGTATGCATAAGCCAATGGAGTCTGCTTAAATTGCGCAAAAGCAAATTGCGCCGCGAATACTGCACTTAAGGCAGCTATTTTCATAATTTTCATAATCAGTTATTTTATGATTAAACACTATTTCTTTAATAATTTTCTGATATCTTCTAATAATAACTCCCTATCCGGATGATACTGCCCACTCAATTTTGGAATTTTCCCTTCCGGATCTTCATAATTCAGTCCTGAGTAATAGAGAATAGGCATATTATCTTTATTATACCGGCAGCGGATATTTCCTTCTTTATCTACCAAGGCAATCATACCACTATGATTAAGGCTTTCTGCTTCATCTTCCTTATCGCCCACATAAATATTAAACTGGTCTGCTATTTTACCGATATAACCCCTGTCTCCGGTCAGGAAATGCCAGTTCGGAGATTTAACTCCTATTCTTTTGGCATGTTGTTTTAGGGCTTCAGGAGTATCATTTTCCGGATCTATACTTATGGAGACAATTCCGAAGTCAGAATCGTTAACCTCTTCTTCTAAAGCTCTCATATTGGTATTCATTACCGGGCATATCGTAGGGCATTTACTAAAAAAAAACTCAACCAGATATACTTTTCCCAGCATATCTTTATTGGTGATTTTCTTACTGTTCTGATCCGTAAGCTCAAAATCAGGGACTTTCATCACCGTATATAAATTATTTTTAAAATAACTCATCCCAATCCCTATTCCCAAAAAAAGTAATGCAATAACCACAATAGGAATTACAATCTTTCTTTTTGTGCTGGTATTATTCTTTTTATTTTTGGGCATATTTTTCAGGGGTTTTCTTAAATTCTTCTTTACAGTAAGCACTGCAAAAACCATACACCTTATTTTTATATACCATAGTATCTTTCAAATATTGTGCTGTTTCCATATGACAAATTGGATCTTGGGCATTAACGACTTTCACATTTTCCAGATTAGGCTGTGAAGAACTCATGCTTTTTTCTACATGCTTTACTTTAGGAGTTTCTTTTGTACAAGATATTAATGAGACGGACAGCAAAGCCATCAAAATGATTGTTGATTTCATCGGATAAAATTTTGATTAAAAAAATAAGAACCAGTTTTGATACAATTATCAAAACTTTATAATTAACATTAAAAATCTAAGCCAAAGGAGGACGGAATATTCTTGTAAAATATTCAGACGCAAAAAAATGAAAATAAAAGTTATTCTGATTTTTATTAAAACCTTCTGTTATTCCCTGATCTGAAAAAGAAAATATTTCACTGGAAATAAAAGCTTCCATTACAGGAATCTTCAAAGTTTGTATATTGGAGTGCTTCTCGGTTTTAGCAAGCTCTTTCTCTACGTAGCATTTTCCTTTACAGGTAGACCGAGGCTGGTCTTTTTTTTCACAAAGATTTTTAACGATATAATCATAATTAACCATATAATTCACAAATGGCAGAACCGGACGTACAACCATTGTAAAAATAATGAATATGGATATTAATAACTTCACCTGATCAAATGTACTACAAATATACTATTCTTACTTTATTTTAATGAATGACGAATGTCACTTCTTTGCCACAAAAATCAAAAGCTCCACTGAAAATCAATGGAACTTTCTTGTTTAGTTAATTAATGGATATTTAGAATTTCATTCTTTGTATTCTGACAGCATTTAAAATAGCAATCAAAGCAACTCCCACATCAGCAAAAACAGCTTCCCACATTGTCGCAAGTCCTCCTGCTCCGAGAATAAGCACGACTCCTTTAACAGTGAATGCAAGAATAATATTCTGCCATACTATTTTCTTAGTCTGTTTTCCTATGGAAATGGCCATCGGAATTTTACTTGGCATATCATCCTGTATTACCACATCAGCAGTTTCAATAGTTGCATCACTCCCTAGTCCCCCCATTGCAATTCCTACATCACTTAATGCAACTACCGGAGCATCATTCACTCCATCTCCTACAAATGCTACACTCTGACCTTTAGCTTTGATTTCTTTTACCTTGTTGACCTTATCTTCGGGAAGTAAATCTCCATATGCATTCTGAATACCAAGAGTATCGGCTACAAATTTAACCACGGATGACTTATCTCCACTCAGCATAGTGGAAGAAACATTCAATGCTTTAAGTTTGTCAATAGTAATTTGCGCATCAGCTTTAATACTGTCCGCAATTGTCAGATAACCCGCAAACTTTCCTCCATAAGCGACAGCAATTAAGGTATAAACAATTGTATCCGGCTTGATATCATAACTGATATTAAATTTATCTAGAAGCTTAAAATTCCCCACTAAAAGCTCTTTTCCATTAGCTACTGCTTTTAAGCCATGCCCTGCAATTTCTTCTACTTGTTCTAAAGGTAAATTATAATCTATCTCTCCTGCATAATTATGAATAGCCGTAGCCACAGGATGGGTACTCTTACTTTCCAGTGCATTCACCATTTTTAAAATCTCCTCCTGATTGAACCCTTCCTTTATAGATACCTGCTGAACTTTAAAGACCCCTTCCGTCATGGTTCCTGTTTTATCCATCACCACATTTTGTACCTCAGCAAGAACATCTAAAAAATTACTTCCTTTAAAAAGAATCCCATTACGGCTTGCTGCTCCAATTCCTCCGAAATATCCTAAAGGAATAGAAATAACCAGAGCACACGGGCATGAAATCACAAGAAATACCAGGGCCCTGTACAACCAATCCCTGAACTGATAATCGTCTACAAAAAAATAAGGAACCAGACAGATCAGTATTGCCAAAAGCACCACAATCGGGGTATATACTTTAGCAAATTTGCGAATGAACAACTCTGTAGGTGCTTTCTGGGCTGTAGCATTCTGAACAAGTTCTAATATCTTACTTAGTTTACTGTCCTGATATGCAGTAGTTACTTTTACCAGACTTACCGTGTTAAGATTAATCATTCCTGCTAACACAACTTCTCCCTTACCTTTGGTATCAGGCTTACTTTCTCCTGTTAATGCAGCAGTATTAAATGATGCTGATTGAGTGATCAGCTCTCCGTCCAATCCCAATTTTTCACCAGGTTTTAACTGAATAGTATCTCCTATATTTACAGTTTCCGCCTTGATAGTAACCGGCTGGCCATCTTTTAGAACCGTCACTTCATCAGGCCGCTGATCCAGTAAAGATTTTATATTACTTTTTGCCCTGGACACAGCCAATGTCTGAAATACTTCTCCTACCGCATAAAAAAGCATTACCGCAACTCCTTCAGGATATTCACCAATAGCAAATGCTCCTATCGTGGCTATACTCATTAATAAGAATTCCGAGAAAACATCTCCATTCCTGATACTTTCAAAGGCTTCCTTAAGTACAGGTAATCCTACTGGTATATAAGCGGCAAGATACCATACAATACGTATCCAGCCTTTAAACCACTCGGGTTTAATATAATTGTCCATTACAATTCCTGCCAATAATAAAATGAATGATATTATTGCCGGCAGAAATAGCTGGAAAGTCGTTTGATCTCCTGAATCATGGGAATGGTTGTGTCCATCCCCATCGAAATGTTTATGATCTTTTGTCTCTTTATTTTCCGATTTTGTACTACAACATTCTTCCATAAGTTGATAATTTTAAACAAATTTAAATTTAATAGAAATGCAATACTATTGCAAACTTTCCTGAAGACAATTTTCACAAATCCCTTTGGCGAAAAGTCTTATTTCATCGATCCTGAAATTGGTCTGCATATTTTCTGGCAATGCAATATCTTCTTTGCAGGTAGTTTGTTTACATATTTTGCAATAGAAATGAAGATGCCAGTCTTTATGTGTTTTTTCATCACACCCATCATGACACAATTTATATTTTGTTGTATTATTCTCCTGAATGCTGTGAACAATCCCTTTTTCTTCAAAGGTTTTTAATGTCCTATAAATAGTAATCCTGTCAGCATTATCAAAATGATTTTCAATTTCAGATAAGGATAATGCCGTCTCTTGGGAGCTTAACATATCATACACCAAAATTCTCATACTTGTAGGTTTGGTATTTTTATCTATTAATTTATTTTCAATGTCTTTTTTCATTATAATTAATTATAAAATTATAGCTTTTCCCATATATCATATCACATCACAAAATATTGAGAGTTCTCTTTTTTATCAGGAAGACCCTGATCTCCAATCATTTGCTTTAAATTAATTTCTATTGTCTGAGCCAGCGAAGTCATCGGTGTATCAACAGGAGTATTTTCAAAAGGATCCTGCATAAGAATGGATGTTTTTTCTATCGCAATAAAAACTACAGGAATAAGAATGGTAATGACTACTTCTACAATCAGCTGGGAATCATCCAGTCCAAATGGAAGTATAAATGCAAACACATAAATCAAAATATGTAAAAGTATACTATATGACCTTGGAAAAACGGTATTTTTCAATCTTTCACATTTTCCCATGCTGTCACACAGCCTCAAAATTGTTTCATTCAGCTGTATTTGCTTAAAATCCGATATCAATCCTTCTGCCGCTACCTTCCTCACATGTTCAGAATGCCCATCAAGCAATGCGTTTGGAACATTCAAAGCATGGATATGATGCGTATTTATATATTGCTGAACCCTGTCTGTAAAAGGCAATTTTCTTAAAGACTCCCCAAGAGCATAATTCCATATGACCTGCCTCTCTACAAATTCCTCAATATCTTTAGTTCTACTCTCAGGTAAAAACTGTATGATCTGCCTTATAAGTGTTCTGGAATCATTCACAATTGCTCCCCAGATAATACGGGCTTCCCACCATCTTTCATAGGACTGGGAAGTTCTAAAGGCAAGCAGTAAAGATACTGCGGTCCCTAAAAGTGCCGGGATACTTAATGGGAGACTTATTTTTTGAAACTGAGGAAGTTCATCCAAAATCCCAATCAGCACAGCAAATAGGGTAATGAAAAGAATTTGAAATTTAATTTCCCTCAGGAAATACCCTACAGATATTCTTTGATTTAATAACATAATTTTGGTTTTAGAAGTTTTTATTAAAATCTGGAGCTTTCCAGTAATCTGGTTTTAGTCTTTACTATTTTTATAACAATATAAATGAAAACCCCCAGTATACTTCCTAAGATAAATAATAAATTGTAATGAAAATGATTTTTAAT
>NZ_JALAHD010000121.1 GCF_022712095.1 Chryseobacterium sp.
ATTTTATAAAGATAAAATACGAAAAGTAGAGACCAAAGATTTGAGGACAAGAAAAGAAAATGGGAATAAAATGGACTTGAACGGGAATTCCGAAAGCGATCGGGGGGAAGATAAAGAAAAATATAACAGTTTATTTGAGAATATAAAAGATATAGTGGAACATCAGCAGCACTTTAAAGAAACAGACTTTACTATTTCGCGGCTATCTTCTCTTCTTAATACCAACAGTGTATATATTTCCAAAGCAATTAAATATAATGGATACGCCAATTTTACGCACTATCTTAATAGCTGTCGTGTTAATAATGTAAAAGAAATGATTCAGGAGCAAAGCCTTGATAAAATTACTTTAATGTATATCTATACGGCGTCAGGTTTTTCCAATCAATCTACATTTAACAGAGTTTTTAAACAAATAGAAGGAATTACTCCTTCTGAATATATTCATCATCTTGAAGAATTATAGGTTTTCTGATTTTAGATTATTTAAAGATAAGTTAAATATTGTTAATGTATTTAATAATATTTAAATCTAAGCTTACATTTGTAGAATCAAAATGAGAAACTACATTGTATATTTTCTAACGAGTTTATTTCTATTTTTTATTGTAGAAAGTAGAATTCATGTGAATGTATTACATAGTAACTCAACACAGCATACCAGCCATTTACCTCAAAAAGCCAATCGCTTAAATCAGACTTTTGAAAAACTTTCCATTCAGCAAATTGTTGATAACACGGGAGAAAATTCATCTCTTGAGCTCAGTGAGGATGATTTTCAATTATCTGATATATTACAGACTATTGTCGTGTTTGCTAGTGTCTTTACGCTGACTTATATTTTAGGATTATTAAAGTATAAGCGTTTAAAACCTGTTATTCTTGGATTTTTATCCGATTTTTCCACAGTAAAAAAATTCATTCTAATACGTTCTATTAGAATTTAAATCTATTTTTCAACTATTGTTATTTTCTGCTCTTTTACTGGCAGAAAACACTTTGTGCTGTCAGTAATAACACAATGGTACCTATCAATCATTCAATTTAAAACATTAACGATCTATATTAATTCTAAAATTATGATGAAAAGAGTAATCTCAGGCATTACGCTAAGTGCTCTCATGCTGTTCATCGGTTGTAACAGTAAAAAAGAAGAAAAAGAAGAACAAACGATTTATCCGGTAACCAGCCCATTGAAAACGGATACGGTAATCAATAAAGAATATGTTGCTCAGATTCAATCTGTAAAAAATATAGAAGTCCGTGCTCAGGAAAAAGGATTTCTGCAGAATATTTATGTGGATGAAGGGCAGTACGTTCATGCCGGGCAGACCTTGTTCCGGATTATGCCCCAGCTATACCAGGCTGAACTCATGAAAGCCAAAGCTGAAGTAGAGCAGGCGGTTATTGAGTTAAAGAATGCCAGTACATTGGCTAACAATGATATTGTTTCTAAAAACGAACGTGCCATGGCAAAGGCTAAACTCGATGCTGCGAATGCTGAAATGAGGCTGGCTCAGATTCATTTGTCTTTTACAGATATTAAAGCCCCCTTTTCTGGAGTAATTAACAGAATACCTTTAAAGCTAGGAAGCCTGGTGGATGAAGGAGATCTGTTGACTTCCTTATCTGATAATACCAATATCTACAGCTATTTCAATGTTTCGGAACCTGAATATCTGAATTATCAGACTCATTCAGCAGACAGGGGAAGTAACCAGGTGACATTGATTTTGGCTAATGGAGAAGCAATGCCGGAAAAAGGAGAAATTCAGACCATTGAAGGGGAATTTGATAATGAAACGGGGAATATAGCCTTCAGAGCTAAGTTTCCTAATCCTGATAATCTTTTAAGAAATGGGGAAACAGGGAAAATACAGATGAGTTTACCTCTTAAAAATGCATTAATTATTCCTCAGAAAGCTACCTATGAAATCCAGGATCAGAAATATGTATTTGTAGTGGATAAAAATGGTGTGGCGAAATCTAAAAATATAAAAGTTGCCTATGAACTTCCTGATGTATATGTAATAGCTTCAGGCTTATCTGAAGGAGACAAGATACTTCTTGAAGGAGTACAGAAAGTAAAAGATGATCAGAAAGTGCAGACAAAGTTCCAGGAACCCAAAAAAGTTATTCAATCATTGAAATTAAAAGCAGAGTAGCAGACTCTAAAATGAAGTAGTATGTTTAAAAAATTCATTCGCAGACCAGTTCTGTCTATTGTAATCTCATTGATTATCGTTTTTTTAGGAATTTTGTCATTAGTAAGTCTTCCGATAACACAATTTCCCTCCATTTCACCCCCAAAAGTAAATATCACCGCGGAATATCCCGGGGCTAACAACGAGCTGCTAATTAAATCGGTTGTTATACCTTTGGAAAGAGGTTTAAACGGAGTTCCGGGTATGAAATATATGACCTCAGATGCAGGAAATGACGGAGAAGCTTCCATTCAGGTAGTTTTTGATCTAGGCACCGATCCTAACGTAGCGGCGGTAAATGTCCAGAATCGGGTTTCTTCAGTGGTTAATAAACTCCCTCCGTTAGTAGTCCGGGAAGGGGTAAAGATCACAAGAGAAGAGCCCAATATGTTAATGTATATTAACTTATATAGTGATGATCCTAAAGCAGACCAGAAATTTCTTTTTAACTATGCAGATATCAATGTAATGTCTGAATTGAGAAGGGTAAGTGGAGTAGGATACGCGGATATATTAGGTACCCGGGAATATGCTATGCGTATTTGGCTGAAACCGGATAGATTGACTGCTTACAATATTTCTGCAGATGAAGTAATGGAAGCTCTGAATCAGCAGAGTTTGGAAGCTTCTCCCGGAAAAACAGGAGAAAGTTCTGGGAAACGCTCCCAATCTTTTGAATATATATTAAAATATCCGGGCCGTTTCAATAATGAAAAAGACTATGGAAATATCATTCTTAAAGCAAAGCCGGGTGGTGAATTTGTAAGATTAAAAGATGTCGCAGATATAGAATTTGGAAGTTCTATGTATGATATTTATTCCACCTTGAACGGGAAGCCTTCAGCTGCAATTACGGTTAAGCAATCTTACGGATCCAATGCAAGCGATGTTATTAAAAATGTCAAAACATTAATGGCAGACCTTCAGAAAAATACTTTTCCGAAGGGAATGCATTACGATATCAGTTATGACGTTTCCCGTTTTCTTGATGCTTCAATCGAAAAAGTAGTTCATACCTTGTTTGAAGCATTTATTTTGGTAGCTATTGTTGTTTTTCTTTTCCTTGGTGATTGGCGGTCTACTTTAATTCCTGCTTTGGCAGTTCCTGTGTCACTCATCGGTACATTTGCTATCATGTCTGCTTTTGGAATTACCCTGAATATGATTTCACTCTTTGCATTGGTAATGGCCATCGGAGTTGTTGTGGATGATGCGATTGTAGTTATAGAGGCGGTTCATGCCAAGATGGAAGAGAAACACCTGTCTCCTTTAAAAGCAACTGAAGAGGCAATGCATGAAATCAGTGGAGCGATTATCGCGATCACTTTGGTAATGGCATCCGTGTTTATTCCGATTGCATTTATGTCCGGTCCTGTTGGAGTATTTTACCGTCAGTTTTCCATTACAATGGCTTCGGCAATTATCCTTTCCGGAATTGTAGCATTAACTTTGACTCCGGCATTATGTGCGTTGATTTTAAAAAATAATCACAACATACCTAAAAAGAAAAGCCCAATCACAATATTCCTTGATAAATTCAATAATTTATTTACCAAAGGAGCCGGCAGATATGAAAAGCTCTTAAATAAAACGGTTACCAGAAAGGCTTTCACATTACCATTGTTATTAGCTTTTTGTGCATGCACTTTCTTTTTAAGCAATTCACTTCCTTCAGGATTTATTCCAAGTGAGGATCAGGGAATGATCTATGCTATTATTCAGACTCCACCGGGATCTACATTGGAAAGAACCAACCAGATTGCGAGAGAGCTTTTAAAATCTTCTGAAGATATTGATGGAGTTCAGTCTGTTTCTTCATTGGCAGGATATGAGATTTTAACAGAAGGTACAGGTTCCAATTCAGGAACATGTCTGATTAATCTTAAAAGCTGGAATGAACGAAAAGAATCAGCGGTGGAAATTATAGAAAAGCTGGAAGAAAAAGCTAAGAATATTCCGGGGGCAAATATAGAGTTCTTTCAGCCGCCATCAATTCCGGGATATGGTGCCGCGGGAGGTTTTGAGTTACGGTTACTTGATAAAGCAGGAAGTGGGGATTACCAGAAAATGGAGCAGGTAAGTAATGATTTTGTAAAAGAATTGAAAAAGCGTCCTGAGCTTGGGTCTGCCTTTACTTTTTATTCTGCGAGCTTTCCCCAGTATATGCTGAAGATAGATAATGACCTGGCAGAGCAAAAAGGAGTTACGATAGAGAATGCCATGGATAACTTATCTACCCTGATAGGATCTAATTACGAAACGAGTTTCATTCGTTTTGATAGACCTTATAAGGTAATTGTACAGGCAGGACCTCAATACAGGGCTTTACCAACAGACCTTCTTAAACTCTATGTAAAGAATGATAAAGACCAGATGGTTCCTTATTCAGACTTTATGAGATTGGAAAAAGTATATGGTTTATCAGAAATCACAAGGCATAATATGTATAACTCAGCAGAAGTAAGCGGAACGCCTGCACCTGGATACAGCAGCGGACAAGCCATTAAAGCGATTCAGGAAGTTGCTGATAAAACATTACCAAGAGGCTTTGGCATTGATTGGGCAGGTATTTCAAAAGATGAAGTAGGAAGAGGTAATGAAGCTGTATTTATTTTTCTGGTATGTTTAGGATTTGTGTATCTGATTCTTTCTGCCCAGTATGAAAGCTTTATTCTTCCTTTGCCGGTAATTTTTTCTTTACCAACAGGTATTTTCGGAGCGTTTCTATGTCTTAAACTTTTGGGATTGGAAAATAATATCTACGCACAGGTGGCTATGGTTATGTTGATCGGTCTTTTAGGAAAAAATGCAGTTTTAATTGTAGAATTTGCCGTACAGAAAAAAGCGGAAGAAGGAATTTCTGTTGCTAAAGCAGCAATTGAAGGAGCTGCTATACGTTTTCGTCCGATTCTGATGACCTCATTTGCTTTTATTGCTGGATTGATTCCGTTAGTATTGGCAACCGGACCGGGAGCGGTGGGTAATAGAACAATAGGTACAGCGGCAGCAGGAGGAATGTTAATCGGAACTGTTTTCGGATTAATGATTATTCCGGGGTTGTATTATATTTTCGGAACCATAGCGGAAAAGTCAAGATTGGCGAGATATGAAGAAGAAAATCCTTTAACAGAACAAACAGAACCTTATGAACATGATGGAAAATTTGAAGACTAAAAAAATAATTGCCCTTATCGGAATGTCACTCATCATGGTAAGCTGTAAAGCTCCGATGGCAACCGTTATAAAAGATGAAGTGAAAGAAAATCTTCCTCCGAGTTTTCAACAGCAGGAAGAACGGCAGAATGCTGATAATAATAGTGGAATGACTCCTTGGAGACAGTTTTTTACTGATCCGGATCTGGTAAATTTAATTGAGATTGCTTTAAAGAATAATCAGGAACTATTGATTACATTACAGCAAATTGAAATAGCAAAAAGCGGTGTCCTTTATCAGAAAGGGAAATTAAGCCCGACAGTAGCAGCTAAACTGGGAATTGGCGTAAAAAAGGCAGGACGTTATACAAGTGAAGGAGCCGGGGATGCTACTACAGAAATAGAACCCGGGAAAGAAATGCCGGATCCGCTGGGAAATTTTGAAGGAGGATTAATGGCTAACTGGGAGATTGATATCTGGAAGAAACTCAGAACTGAAAAAGAAGCAGCCATAGCACATTATTTGTCTACAGTGGAGGGGAAAAACTTTGTCCTTTCGAGTCTGATTGAAGAAGTCGCAGATAATTATTATGAATTATTGGCTCTGGATAACCAATTGGATATTATTCAGCAATATACCGAGCTTCAGAAAAAAGCACTGGAAATTTCTAAGATTCAGAAACAGGCGGCGGCGGCTACGGAATTGGCTGTTAAAAAGTTTGAAGCTGAGCTTGCTAAATCTAAAGCTGCTGAATATACGATCAGACAACAGATTACTGAGAAAGAAAACGAAATTAATGCTTTGTTGGGGAGATTTCCGCAACCGATTATAAGGAAGAAGGAAAATTTTATGTCAACAATTCCCCAGACTGTTTATACGGGAATTCCTTCCCAGCTGCTTGCTAATCGTCCCGATGTTAAACAGGCTGAATTGGAACTTAAGGCAGCTAAACTCGATGTAGAGGCGGCAAGAAAAGAATTTTATCCTTCTTTGGAAATTTCTGCTACATTAGGATTAGAAGCTTTCAAACCATCCTATCTGGTTAAAATGCCGGAATCCATTGCTTACAATCTGGCAGGGGAATTGGCAGGTCCCTTGATTAATAAAAGTGCGATAAAAGCTAATTTTCAAACGGCGGATGCCAAACAGATCCAGTCGCTCTATGAATATGATAAAACAATTCTTAATGCTTATCTGGATATAGCTAATCTGATGTCTAAAGTGAAAAATATAGATCAGTATTATCAATTAAAGTCGGAGGAGACCCATGCTTTAGATCAGTCTATAGATATTGCAAATCAGTTATTCAGGAATTCAAGAGCGGATTATCTGGAAGTGCTAATGAATCAGCGTGATGCACTGGATGCCAAAATGGATTTGGTGGAAGCTAAACAAAAGCAGTTGAGTACCATTGTTGATATTTATAAAAGTTTAGGCGGAGGCTGGAAATAATCAAATTTTAAACTATTATTTAAGGGGAAGTGTTCTTTTTCAGAACTTTCCCCTTTTTATTTTGAATGTAATATGCTGATGCTGTTTAATTTTTTTTAATATGAATATAAAAATACTTTAAAATATGCACTTTGAAAAGATATTTTGGTGTTATATTTGTTTATAGAATGACAATTTTAACTTAATAGAAATTATAAAATTAATGACTATGAAAAAAATACTCTTGGTGATTCTTGTTCTCTTAGTGCTTCTTGTGGCCTTTTTATTAATCCGAACTTTTACTTACCCTTTTAAGAAAATTGAAATACAGTCGGGGGAAGGAGTAAAGATTCAACAAAATGATTCTGCGGTTGCCCGACTTTCCGGAGGAATTAAAATACCTACTGTATCTCCCGGAGATAATGCAGAAGATTACAAACCTTTTGATGAACTCAAAGCATATCTGAAGAAGAACTATCCTGAAATCTACCAAAATACGGAAAACTATGAGGTGAATGGATATGGGTTGGTATTCAGGCTGAAAGGAAGTAATTCTAAACTGGAGCCTATTTTATTCCTTTCTCATATGGATGTGGTTCCTCCCGGAGATGCTTCTGTAAAAAGTATGGAGGAAAATATTTTCAGACCTCAGGATAAACCATTGCCGGCAGTAACGGCAGTAGCTGATAAATGGGATTATGGCCCGTTTTCAGGAGCTGTATTGAATGGCAGGATCTATGGAAGAGGAACTTTAGATATGAAAGGAATGCTTTTCTCTCTTTTTGAATCTATGTCAAATCTTATCAAGTCTGGATTTGTTCCTCAAAGGGATATCTATATGGCTTTTGGCTTTGACGAAGAAATAGGAGGTAAGTTAGGTGCTGTTAAAATTGCAGAACATTTTAAAAAGAACGGATTGAAATTCGATGCGGTGTATGATGAAGGTGGATTTATATTGGAAAAAGGGAGTGTAGCGGGAGTAGATGCTGATGTAGCATTGATAGGGGCTGCAGAAAAAGGATTTCTATCTGCCAGAATTAAAGTAAAAGGATTAGGAGGACACTCATCTGTGCCGCCTTTAGAAAGTGCAATGGGAAAAGCGGCTATCATTATGCAGAGACTGGAACAGCATCAGATGAAGCCTACCGTTACCCCGCTTATCAGTAATTTCTTTGATAATATTGGAGGAACAATGCCCTTTACCAACCGATTGGCTATTGCTAATAAATGGCTTTTAGAACCAGTATTACTATCTCAGCTTACAAAAAACAATTCTACGAATGCATTGGTGCGTACGACTACGGCTTTAACAATGATGAAGGGAAGTGATGCGAGCAATGTACTATCTCCTGAAGTAGAATTTGTCGTAAATTTCAGATTATTGCCTGGAAATACCCTCAAAGATGTAAAGGATCATATTGCAAAAGCTACAGAAGGTTTCGATGTCGTTGTTGAAGATATCAATGCAAGAGAAGCTTCCTCTGTATCACCATCGGATACTAAAGCTTATAAAATTATGGAAGAAAGTCTCAGAGGAATCCAGCCGGGTGTAATTATTACTCCGTATTTAACAGTGGGAGGTACGGATGCTTACAAGTATCAGGATGTCAGTAATCATATTTACCGGTTTATTCCTGCTAAGATTAATCAATACGAACAGCAGAGTATTCATAGTACCAATGAATATATAAGCATTGATAATTATATGAAGATGATTCATTATTTTGAATATATTATGAAAAACTATGATAAATAGAAAGTTAACAAAATAAAAAAAGAGTGAGAATTTTCTCACTCTTTTTTTATTATTTTTTTAATGCGTCAAGTTTTGTCGTATTAAGGGAATAGCTTCGCATTATCAAATACAAAGCTATGGAATTACGACTTTATTTAAGTTTTAAAGAATTTGAAAAATATTATTACAATGATCTTGAAACCTGGTTTGAGAATTATTCTAATACAAATGAAATAGATTTTTTAGCTCAGTTGGCAGGAATTTATAAACCCTATTTATATTATAATTTTTCAGATGATGATCTGCAGGTAGACGCTAGCGTCAGAGTTAAAGAGTTTTCCTTCTCTTCGTTTGGGAATTTTGGTATTTCTTATCTGGATAAGAGCCAAAATGAAAATTTAAATACCCATACTAATGCTGTTTCCGGATGGAAGACTATTTCTATGATGGAATATGCTCAATATGTCTTGGATAAAATAAACAGATATCTTTCTTTAAATCATTCATCCAGATATGAAGAAAACCTTCTTGATTATCTTCACCATCCTGAGGTTATTACTTCTGCAGAAAAAATGGGCTATAAGCTTGATTATAATACCCATCAAACTATTATTCCCTTTTTGAAAGCTTTTTTACCTCATTATGGACAGACTGTGAACATTGCTCTTTATAAGGAATTTTATGCTTCTGTTGTAGAGATTGCCAATTTTATCGACAGAAAATTGTATTCAGTAAAGGCATTTGAGTATAGTATTTACAGCCAGCTAAGATCTGAAGCTAAATTAGGTTTACAAACGAAACATCATTTTTTAACTATATTTAATTAAAAAGAGTGGGTTGCCTTGAAAAAGACAACCCACTTATTTTGCCTAAGAC
>NZ_JALAHD010000122.1 GCF_022712095.1 Chryseobacterium sp.
GCATTAATAACTTGATCGTATGCTGAATATACCATATTGGCATTTTCATCAGAAATTTTACCAGAAGATTTGGCATTCGTGATATAGTTTTTATAAACCTCTAAAAAAATTTTTGTCATTTCATTAAGACTATCTAACAACATCTTTTTATGAGCATATTGCTGATCTTTCACCTTAAATTCCAACTTTGAATTCACTTCTAATGCCTTAGCCAGCTCATTATATTTTTTCTGTGCTTCAGCTTCATTAAACCTTCCTGAAGTATGCTGTCTATCTACTTCATTAATTAGCACATCCAATGTATCCATCATTTTTTTTGAGGAAAAAATATACTCTTTTAAAGGGTCATTTTTAAGAGTCATTTTTTCAGCTTCTTCAGCTATCGGTTTTATTTTTACAAGAATATTTTCTGCCGAAGTCATTAAAGAGTTAGAATGTTCTTCTATTTCATTAAGTAAAACTCCTGCTTTTGCTCCTTTATCATCTTTATAGTCTTCTGCTTTCATATAGGATTGAAGTTCTTCAAATTTCTTATCAATAAGAGCTCTTTTCTCTGAATAGTTTTTAAATTCTTTTTCCAGAGTGGCTTTTTCATCCCCAAATCCTGAAGATATTTTTGTAATTTTCCCAAAGGAATAATCTGTATTAGTCAATACTTCGGGCATCATGTAGTTGCTTTTTCCCTGAGCCTTAAGATAAGCTTCCCCAGCGTACTTTAATATAGATTCAATCCGATTTGAAGTTTTCCTATAAGAATCTATAAAATTGTTATTAAATTCTATTATAGTATCTGCATCATTTAAACTACCAAAACCTGATACTGCTTTCTCCAAATCATTTATACTTTTTTTACAGCTTATATTAGTCACATTTAATGATAAAGCTAATGCAAGCACCACAATCTTTCTTATTTTTTTCATAATGTATATTAAATTTTAGGGAAGTATTTAATCTTCTATTCATTAATAATAAAAAAGGAACAATTTTAATAAAATTGTTCCCCATATTAAAAATCAATCTTTTACTACTTTACAAAAGAATTATATGAGCTCAATACAGAATTATAAGAAGATTCTATTATACTAAGATCTCCATCAGTAATTTTTCCAGATTCTTTAGCATCTCTAATCAACTTTCTAAAGCTTCCCAAAAATTCTGTACTTTGTTTGTTAAAGTTATCAAACTGAGTTTTCTTATGAGAATACTGTCCGTCTTTTACTTTAAATTCCATTTGAGAATTAGCATTTACAGCTTTTTCAAATTCATCATACTTCTTCTGAAGCTCAGCCTCATTAAATTGTCCTGAATACTGCTTGTCAATGGTCCCGAATATATCATCCAATGAATTCATAATACTTTTAGAAGATAAAATATAATCTTTCAAAGGGTGGTCTTTAAGAATTATATTTTCCGCTTCATCAGTGGCAGGCTTTATTTTAGCGAGAATATTTTCTCCGGCAATAAAAAAGGCCTTAGCATTCTCTTCAATTTCTTTTTGAATAGCTTCTGCCTTTGCTCCTTTGTCATCTTTGAAATCTTCTGCACTGATATAAGATTTAAGCTCTTCATATTTTTTTGATATAGCTTCTTTCTTCTCAGTATATATTTTAAAATCTGCTTCTATACTTTTTTTATCTTTACCAAATCCTGACGGAACTCCTTTAATTTTACTAAAAGAATAATCCATTATCCCCATTACCATTGGCATCATCAAAACATCTCCTCCTTTTGCTTTAATAACCGCTGCATTTGAATATTTCACGATACCTTCTATATGATTAGAAGCATTTTTATAAGAGTCTATAAAATTATTGTTGAAATCAATAATGGCATTGGCATCTTTTGAACTATCAATATTTACATTGGCTACAGCTTTTTCCAACTCTTTTACACTCTTTTTACAGCTTATATTAGCCAAGCTTAATGATAGGGCTAATACTAATACGACTACTTTTTTCATGCTTTTATTTTTTTAGGTTTTATGTTTTTTAATTTATACTTCTGCATCTTCATTATTAATCTTTACAAGATATTCAATACCGTCTATAGCTTTGGAAATAATCTGATTCCGTAGGACATTCGCCATATTTTCCCAATATACTCTTCCATAGAAAGCATAATTCTGAGGCACTATTTCTATTTCTACAGTACGTATAAATCCTTCCCGCGGTTTACTACTTATCATTGTTCCCCTTTTAACCCTTACTTCTTTTAGCTCATCTTTCAGAACCATTCGGCAGTAGTTTTTAACATCTTCAAGAGAAATAATTTTATCCCTAGTGGTTAAAGCATATTTATAGGCCTGAATACTGTCTGTTCCCTTTTGCTCTTCCGCACCACCAATGGTTTCGGTAAGAAGGACCAGAGACTGAGATTTAAGCTGATTGGAAAGTTCAGTTCCCGGACGCATATGGTTAGCCAATGTACAGTGAGTTATCCAAAATGAAGCATAGGTATGATCCGTTTTTTCTACAGGCTCCATAATGACGTAATTCAGCTCCTGCTTAATATTTCTTTTAGCATTATTTACTTTTTGAACCATAGACTTCATTTTATCAGACATTTCGCCTAAAACTCCTTTTACATTATCTCTGTTTAACAGGGAAAATGCTGCTATTTCATCGCGGGTCAGTTCAAGCACGTGAGCAATCATATCGACAGCATTTCTGTTCGTAAAACGTTCCATCCCGCCTTTTCTAACCGTGTATAGGCCTTTTTTAAGATCATCTCCGGAACTGAAAGGAATCTCTGTATATTTCCTGCCTTCACCGTCCTGTACTTCATCAATATATAAAAAATGCTCTCCTTCATCTGTAATCAAAGGAATATTATTTCCCATAATATCCAGGCTATATTCCGTTTTCTTCCAGCCTCTGTTATAGATTGGAAAAGCATTTAATACAAATGAAAAATTGTCCAGTGTTTCTGCTGTAAACTGTGGAGGGAATTCAAAAGTGAGCCATAAATAAGGTTTTCCATCCAGATATTTTTCTATTTCCTCTCTTCCTTCTAAAAATTCAAGATTCTGAGGAAGCTTTCCTGCTTCTTTAATCAAGTTGTTTGAAATGCCTGTGATTTCAATAAACCTGTGGTTATAAATACTCCTTATATCCTCAACAGTTTTAGTTTTGATAGACTGCTCATGGAACATTTGCTCATAACCATCCTGCTGAACATTTTTCACATAAGACAAACCTTCTTTTACAAATAACGGGTTAGAGTTACTTGTAACTGTTATGTAAGGTAAAAGTTTATATACAAAATCCAGATGCTCAAAAGACGGATTAGAGCAGTATATGCTCAGTGATTTTGGAAAATTCTCATGAGTATATTTCGATGCATCTACGCCTATGGTTACCTTCCTGTAATCTGAAGGCTGCCCCTGAAATCTGGCAATAGGTATTTTATTTAATCTGTCATCAATACTGTAACAGGTGTTTCCTACAAACATAACGGATGTCTGCAGTTTATTAATTATGACATTTCCTACCGGAGTAAATGGAATATTAAGCTGTTTATCCGATTCTGATTTTATAGTGGAAGTAAGCTGTTTTCTAAAGAAAAACTCCGTGTGTTCTAATAAAACTTCTGATGCTTCATAAGGTTGTGTAAATGCAATTGCATGAGCAGGAATAGGATGCGTATAAATAGATGGAGTAAGTAGTTTGGCTAATTTTTCCAGAATACGGGCATTAACCGTCTGAATTTCATTATTAGCCTTAAAAACTTCTGTACTGAATGCATCAATCAGGAGTTTTACAAAAGGATCCAGAGATTGGGGACTTTTTAATCCCCAGACTTTGGTTGCATTCTGAAGCATTCTCGCTTTTACTGATTCTTTGGAATAGATATTCTGATCTAAATTCATAATTCTAAATACGTTACAATATCAATATTAATCAATGGACATAGGACTTAAGAATAGCTCTGTAGAAAAACTGAAACGCTCGCCAGTCTCTTCCATTTTAGCATTGATAACTATTCTTACTTTTTTTTTGATTTCCGTATGTTCTTTAGTATCATAGTTGTGTTCAACCATTTCCACGTTTGCCTGGATTTGCGGCTGAACGATCCGGGGTTCATATTCCAATATCTGTCTTTTAAGACTCTTTATGAATATGCTTTCCCAAACAGCACTTGTAACTCCATTATCGAATTCCAGATTCCATACATCGTTTCCGTAATTTTCATCATATCTGTTTTCGCCTCTTTTAGTGGTAATCAACAACATAATGTTATGGGCAATACTTTCTCCCATATCGCAGGTTTCAATACTCCCTCCTTCAGTCATTAATGTTGATGGTACAAAAGGCATTCTGTAATTTGGTGTGTCCATGAGGTTATTAATTTTTACATCATCATTATTTGCTTAAATAAAAGGCCAAGTTAAACATTTTTCAGAAAATAAAAC
>NZ_JALAHD010000123.1 GCF_022712095.1 Chryseobacterium sp.
ATTAAGGAAAGTAACAATGTTAAGCAATATCACCTCACTCCCGGCGATATAATACTTAACATTGATGGACATACAGCAGATTTTTTCAAAAATAATGATATGTTAGTTAACTATGTCAGAGAAAAAGAATCTCTTTCTCTAACTTTAAAAGACGGTATACTAATCCATCTTAAGAAGGAAAGTTTTTTCTGATCAATAAAAAAGCAGTGATTTAAATCACTGCTTTTTTATTTTATTTTTTCTTTGTTGTTGTAGCCTTTTTCTTTGCGGCAGGTTTTTTCTTTTCTGCAAAAGCATTTTTATCCTGAGCCGTAATCCATTTTTTAACCTCATCTAAAGAAACAGTTTTCAATTCTTCTGCTTCATATTTGGTATCATCTTTTTTCTTTGGAATTTTAAACATTGTTTTTCCAAACTTAATAAAAGGCCCCCATCTTCCGTTCTCAATAGAGATTTTTTCTTTCTCCCACTGCTGAATATATCTGTTCGCTTCTTTTTCAAGCTTAGCATCAATCAATTCATTGATATCACTCTGAGAAAGATTATCGAAGTCATATTTTTTAGGAACATTTACGAATATACTTTGGTATTTAATAAATGGTCCAAATCTTCCGGTTCCTTTGGTTACGGGCTCTCCTTTATAAGTAGCAATAGGAGCGTCTGCTTTTTTCTTTTCATTAATGATTTCCTCGGCTCTTTCCTGGTTAACAGATAAAGGATCTTCTCCTTTTGGAATACTGATGAAAGTTTCTCCCCACTTTACGTAAGGACCGAATCTTCCAACTCCTATGGAAACTGACTGCCCTTCAAAATCATTCAGATCAAATGGTAATTTGAAAAGCTCTAATGCTTCTTCCAGAGAGATGGTTGCAATATTTTGCCCTACCATCAAGGAAGCAAAAATAGGTTTCTCTTCATCTTCAGTTTCTCCGATCTGAATCATAGGGCCAAATCTTCCAATTCTAGCATGTACATTTTTACCCGTTTTAGGATCTACTCCTAAGAGCCTGTCTCCCGTCGCCCTGTCAGCATTTTCTTCAACATCTTCTATTTTCGGATGGAACTTGGAGTAGAAATCAGTCATCATTTCTTTCCACTTCTGATCTCCATTTGCGATTTCGTCAAAGCCTTCCTCTACTCTTGCCGTAAATCCATAATCCAGAATCTCTTTAAAATTATCAGTAAGGAAATCATTGACTACTTCTCCTATATCTGTAGGTGAAAATTTATTTTTATCTCCCCCAAATTTTTCATTCAGGATTTCTTTTTTGATTTTGTCTTTCGTCAAGGACATTTTCATTACCTCTCTGGTCTGAGGCTCTATTTCCCGTTTATCTACATATTCTCTGTTCTGAATAGTCTGAATAGTAGGAGCATAGGTAGAAGGACGTCCGATTCCCAGTTCTTCCAGCTTTCTTACAAGCCCTGCTTCCGTATATCTTGCGCTAGGTCTTGTAAATTTCTCTGTAGCAGTAATTATTTTATAATTTAAAACTTCACCAACATTTACTTTTGGCAATAGTTTTTCATTGTTTTCCTCATCATCTTCCTCTGTTTTTACGATTCCGTAAGCTCTTAAAAATCCGTCAAAAATAATTACTTCCCCCTGTGCTTCAAATTGCTGAGGAAGCTTTTTATTTCCTATTTCAATCGTTGTTTTTTCAATTTTAGCATTCGACATCTGAGACGCCAATGTCCGTCTATATATTAACTGATACAATTTGTTTAATTGGGTATCACCAATACTTTTCACCCCAAAATCAGTAGGACGTATCGCCTCGTGAGCTTCCTGCGCAGAAGCTGATTTGGTTGTATAATTTCTAGGAGAGGAATAGTCTGCTCCGTACTCTGAGAGGATCTGCTTCTTTGCTCCTTCGATTGCTTCCTGAGAAAGATTCACGGAATCGGTTCTCATATAGGTAATATATCCTTCTTCGTATAATCTTTGAGCAAGACGCATGGTATTGGTAACATTATATCCTAATCGGGAAGATGCTTCCTGCTGTAAAGTGGATGTTGTAAAAGGCGCTGAAGCAGAACGTGTTCCCGGTTTAGTCTCAACATTAAGAACTTTAAACTCTACTGTTTTAGCAAGTTCCAGGAATTTTTCAGCTTCTTCTTCTTTTTCAAAGTCTTTTTTAAGTTTCGCCGAAATTTCCTGAGAGGTATTATTAAGGAAAACCCCATCCAGCTTGAAACTGGCTTTAGGAACAAATTCCCTGATTTCTTTTTCTCTTTCAACAATAAGTCTCACTGCCACCGACTGAACTCTTCCGGCAGATAATCCCGGTTTTACTTTTTTCCAAAGCACCGGAGACATTTCAAATCCCACGATTCTATCGAGAACTCTTCTTGCCTGTTGGGCATTCACTAAATTCTGATCAATATCTCTTGGACTTTCAATAGCTTTAAGAATGGCATTTTTAGTAATTTCATGAAAAACAATTCGCCTTCTGTTTTCCGGCTTAAGTTTTAATTCATCAGCCAGATGCCATGCAATAGCTTCTCCTTCACGGTCTTCATCGGAAGCCAGCCACACAATGTCCGCTTTTTTCACCGCAGCTTTTAATTCTGTCACCAGTTTTTTCTTGTCAGCAGAAACTTCATAGTCAGGATTAAAGGTTTCAAGGTCTATTCCCATTCCCTTTTTTGGTAAATCCCGAATATGCCCAAAACTGGACTTTACTTCAAAATCTTTCCCTAAATATTTCTGAATTGTTTTTGCTTTTGCTGGAGATTCTACGATTACTAAATTTTTCGACATTCCAAGAATTTTTGCAAAAGTAAAGTTTTTTTATAAAAGTAAAGTTTTTTTATAATATAGACTTCCTATCACATTTTATTTAACAGTTCTATAGGAGCAACGAACAGCCTGTACAAAATTCCCTCAAATGTGAATCCCTTACCTGACATTTCGGAACGATAGATCAAAGAAAAGATGATAATCAATAAGGTTATATAAAATTCCCTATCTATTTTAACCTTCTCAAAACTAAAAATAGAGTTCCCATTTTTGAGAGGCATAGCAAAAAGCACTATAATCATCATCATATGGATATACATCCACCTTCCCCAGTCAATCGCCAGATAAAATAATGGCAGTGTAAATAAAAACGCACCTACCAATAAAAGGCTTAATAACTTTTTAAAATGAGAACATGTCAGATAATAACCAATATGGAACATACTTATGGCTAAGGTAATAAAATACAAACTGTATTCATTTACATGTTCTTTTACATATTGTCTTTCATCTATATCCCAGAAGAAAATTCCATAGATAGGATGAACCCCTCTTTTACTTAGGATTTCAAGAGAATGTCCTTCATTTACATTTTTTCCTATAGTCAATATAAGGACTGCAGGAATAAAAACTGCAAGAAAATATTTGATGTATCGTTTTAATTCAAATTTATCTGTTTTTAAGAAAAGGGCAATGGCAAAGTATGGAACATAAAACAGAGTCACCTCATGCATTAAGGTACTTATACATAGCAGTAAGCATATTCCCCATTCTTTCAGCCTGGATAATTTACCATTATCCAACAGATATGCGAAAACTGTAAATATAAGAAAAACAATAAACTCTTTTTTTCCAACATAGGTAACATTATTTAAAAGCCCGACAAATCCTATTGATGATAACAGTAAAGAAAGATAAAGAAAAGTAGTTTCCTTATACCTTATAAGCTTTGTATAATACCAAAAAAATAAAGTAATAATACTGAACTGAAAAAAATAGACAATATAATTAAGCCTTATACCAGTAAGATCCTGCAATATAAAAAAGAAACTTCCTGACAATCCTCTTCTCTTGAAACCTCCATCTTCATAATTAATCAGCCAATCTGCAAGAATATATCCGTCATCTTTTAAATTGTACACTAAAGTAAATGCCAATGTATAAACGGAAGTAACGACAATTAGGAAATAAATGAAAGTTTTAATATTAAAATAATGTAATATTTTCTTGAACTCCATTGTGTTTTAATTTATTCGTAAAAAAATAAAAGAAACATAAAAAATGTCTCAAACTTTTAAAATAATCAATTTTTTGGGCAATCAAAAATAGGAATTTACGGTTTGTCTGACACTATTTTTTATGTTTCTTTTTTAATTCTTATGATCATATTAAACAATTATTGTTTCATAATTTTTATTACTTTATTAGACTCATTAATTTGAACTAAATATATTCCTGATACTAATGATGAAATATTGGTTTTTCCATTGAAAAATTTATCTGAAAGAACTAATTGTCCAGACATATTATAGACTTTGTATGAATAATCTTCTTTATCCGGAGCCTTGAGGTAAAGCCAATCTTTGACAGGATTAGGAAACAGCTGTATTTTAGTTTCCTCAAGCTGTACATCTGCTATTCTGCTGTCTGATCCTTTATCCAAGTCTGAAATAACCATGGTGCTAACATTGGATTTGGGGATAACTCCTTCTTCATTTCCACTAGCATCATACTTAATTTTTGCACAACGACAACTCATTCCGAAATAAGGGTCATTATTATCACTAAATGCAATTTCACGATTGGCATTGGAAGCAGCATCAAAAAGCATATTAACAGATCTGCCAATATAGTTAGAAGTCAACGCTGCCATCCAGACTCCAGGATATTGAAAATTAATAACATTATATGTTCCCTGCCCTGTTTGATTCCCTATTATACTTCTGAAACCGCGCGATCCTGAATTAGGATAATTCCCTATTTTATAATTGGCATTGTTAAATGTATATCCTATAGTGGATGTTGTACTTGGGTTTCTTACTCTCACTCCCTGATAGTCTGAGGCTATACTATAAGAAGTTGCAATATTCTTATCTTTTTTATACCAGGGAATCAGCCCAAAATCTTTATTGGCAACGATAGCAACACCTATTACATCAGGAATTCTCCAACCTTCAGGACATGGGTCGAATGGAGATTTTTGACCTCCTCTGCCCCATCGTTCAGCCATTATATTAGGCTCTGTAGATATCCAGTCTGTCCCATTTGTAGAGTTCGGAGCTGCACTATTATAAGCAGAAAAGTTACTTGGAATCATATAAACCAAAGGCTTTTTCACAGAGTACCCTATTACTTTTGCCGCTTTTTCTGAAATTTTATCAGTAGATAAAATATTGGCATTGGCTGAGTTTACATAAGTATTATAAGGTACAATATAACTTCCTGACATGTCATTATAAACAGAAGGCGTAAGCGTAGTATAGCTAACGGTTCCATTAGCTGCTACCGTTCCTAAATATATATTATAAGATGCTCTGTTATCTGCATATTGAAATGAAGGCATAGGATCCTTCCTTCCCCACTGATAATGAAATCCTGTAGAGGCTCGTATTTTAGCAAGCTCTGCTGTAGTGGGAGTCAATGGATTGGCAACAATAGGAAAAGCATCGGTAGCACCTAAATTTCTATCCATAAATTCGGTTTGTAGAACAACATCTGCTTTATTCACATAGTTGATATAGTTGGTAACACCTGCAACCGGCTGCTCCGTAGTATAAAGGTAAGAGTCAATGGGAGTATCGGTTACCCAGATATGCCAACTCCAATACACCGGATTAGTTATACTTTCATTATGCAGTGTTACTACAGCACTTCCGCTTTGATTGGCTTTAATTTCCACAACAATTTTTGAAGCTGTAAGCTCCGAAAAGGAAGACGGAAAGGGGTTGGTAATTGAAATTTTATTAATTAAATTAGTATTTGTCGTCCAAAGAACATTAGGCTTTAAATTATTATAACTGGAGGAATTCAAGATCGCACTATTATTAAGCAGCTGGCTTTGAACCGAGAATGCTTTACTTACAGGAATTTCAATGGTAGTAAGCTGGCTGCTCTTAACAACTTGATAGGTATTAGGATTATTAATCCCTTCTTTATATTCTACTATTGGGTCCAAATATTCTGTAGGAAAATTATAATTATCTACAACATATAACGGATCTTTTATGCATCTGCAGCCATTTGCATCAGAAGTTCCCATTCCTGTCGTTGGCATATATTTGTACATTCCCTTCACATCAGGAAAAGCTGAATCAGGAACTATTGGCTGATCTTTATCCGGAATCATAAATAATGTTCTTGCAACAGTTGCAGGTGTTTCATCAAAATGTTTAGCCATTGTTGCTGTCCACAAGCAGGTATGATGCTGATCGGTATATTGTCCGGAGTGTACATTTCGTATAAGTTGTCCTGTACCCGGAAAAATTCCCATATCATAGCTTCCCACTTTAGATAGGTCATACCCAAAATTAGGATATACTTTAAATCCTGTCATATAAGCCGGAACATTATTATCTGTCGGTTTGATTTCATAATAATCATTGGATTCAAATTCACTTTTACCTAACTTGGTTCTTACTCCGAAAGGCGAAAAATCAATTCTTATATCGTCAATGTAAGTTGATGAGGCTAAATTAGCCACTAACATAGAAGGAATCCTCCATCCATTAGGGCATGGATCATATGATGACTTAGCCCTATATGGGCGCGCGCTGATATCATTATTATAGTTTTCACTGATAATCCCTTGAGAATTATCAGACCATAAATTCAATTCCGTAAGGCGGTTGTCTTTATATATTGCAGATTTTCCAAACCAGTTAACCGGCAAATTAACATTGTCATTATAATAAGCAGCTCCGGAATTATCATCTTTATTAACATAGATAAGACTTAAGGGATTCTGAACAGAAGTTCTGATGTTATTGGATACTTCTGCATTGGATAATAAAATAAACTTCTTCAGATCATCAATCTTAATTGCATTGGTAAAGTTTCTGGAACCTATGTGCCTTACTCTACCGATAGATCCCGATACTTCATAAAAGTCATTTCCCCTGAAAACCAATGGAGGAATCGGATCTTTTCTTCCCCATTGATATAAAAGCCCGCCATTCCGGTTCCACTCAGTTCCTGTAATCGTATTTCCTACCGCTCCCAGATTTCTATCCATCCAACCCCAATCAGAATCCGGAATAAGTTCTACTGTTCCGTTACTTCTTTCTCTTTTCAAAGCATCAAAGCTTTTATATTTTGGGCCATTGGTAGGATCATCCGTTACCCAGATATGCCAACTCCAATAAATAGAATTATTAACTTTATATACAATAACAGCATTTCCTTCTTTAGATTTATTGACAGGAACTTTAATTTTAGCCTCCTGACCAATCCCTACCAGTTCAAGCGAATAACCGGTTCCTGATTTTATAAGACCCGGAACATCTTCCCATAAGACTTCTGCCGTTACATTTCCTACAGGAATGCTTGTTCCTCCCATATATAATCCTGTTTCCCACATAGCATATGCTTTCTTTACAGGAACATAAAGACCTTCGCTACTTCTCGAAGGATCAAAAATATAACTATTGGGAGCCTTTGTCCAATCTGGGGCAACAATACTGCCCGTAGAGTCACCATCTTTAGTGATAAGCGGAGAAATAACTTCATTTCTAATGAGAACCCTCTTCTTCTCTTTTATTCTTTTGGGAATACTCTCAGAAATATTCATTATCGAATCAAGATTATTAAACAAAAAAGAATTTTCTTTTTTTTCTTGACGAGTTCCAGCATACACACATACCGAGACCATACAAAACATGGCCAATGAATTTTTTATCAACTTTTCCATATTATTGAAT
>NZ_JALAHD010000124.1 GCF_022712095.1 Chryseobacterium sp.
CATCCAGAATACTGACTATGTTTTTCAAAATGACCTTTCCAAAGTATTTCAGAAAGCAGGAAAGCATATTATCTGGCAGCTAAAGCCTAAGAACAATACTGATCCGACAAGCGAAGCCGTGCTCTATAATTTTGTGGGTGCGCCTACCTCATTTGTTTTGAATCCGGATCTTATAGCTTCTTTTTCAAGTACCGATCTTCGAAGACAAAACTATTTCACCCCGGTCGTATTTGGCTCACAAACTAATTATAAGCAGACCAAATACAAGGTGACTACTGCTACCAATACAACAGAATATTCTATCATCTACAGGCTGGAGGATGTGTACCTGATGCTGGCAGAAGCTTTAACCATGCAGAACAAAACAGCCCAGGCGGTTCCTTTGATCAATCAGACAAGACAAAGGGCAGGATTAGCACCGCTTGGTACTGCCATTTCGCAGGTTCAGGCAATGGAAGAAATAAAAAATGAAAGAAGAAAAGAATTTTTTGCAGAACACGGAAGCCGGTTTATTGACCTTAAGAGATGGGGACAGCTGGATCTTTTACAATCGGTAAAGCCTAACTGGAAACTGGCCAATCAATATTTACCGTTGCCGCAGAAAGAAATGCTTTTAAACAATCACTTAACACCGCAAAATGATGGATACTAAACCATGTATGGGCAATATGAAGCTGGAAGTGCTAAGAAAATATTACATGAAGAAGGTAATCCAAAAGCGAAATTCCTATGCGGTCGTATGGATATTATGGATATTTCTTCTTATTGTCATGCCGCAAAACCTTTCAGCCCAGCGGTATGAGCATTTGGAAAAGCTGGTTAAGGATACCGAAGAAATGAAATTTCCTCAGGCTTCTGATAACGGCAAATGGCTGGCATGGTACATTTTCGCTTCTGACGGGACAAAGAAAATGATGCTGCAAAGTACAGTGGATAAAGACTATAAACAAGAAAGAAAAAATATTGATTTTATTATGTTTGTGGAGAGTCATCTCGCGATACAGGCAAAAGATACTCTAGAGTATCTTAATCCCGAAACAGGAAAATTCCGTTTTTTTTATCATGTAAAAAAATGCATCTACAATAAACAGCAGAATACTCTTATGGTACTGTATACCGAAAAAGAAGGAAACAGGCTGGAAGTTTATGATCTTGATACGAACCTGAGGCAAACCATTTCCGGTATACAGCATATCTATTCCGAAGGTGATGAGACCATCGCTAAAAAGAGAACAGGTGATCTGAATGAAGCTTTGATTTTGAATAAAGGGGTCTTCAAGACCCTCTTTTCGACCCATGCTGAGCTCAGTAATGTGCTGCCTTCCGGTATGAAACAGAAAGGCTTTATTATTCAGACCCGAGAGAAAGGCAGGACAAGCCTCTATTATATTTCTCAAGATAAAAAACAATATATGTTTGATGGAAGCGGGTATGATGGCTATGATCAGATGATGCTGAATCCTTCGCATTCTAATAATAGTATTGTCCTAAAATTAGGAAAGAAAATCCCGCCTTCAAAAGGAATGGTTGATATTTGGTACGGGACAGACTTCGACCTTAAAAAGCATGCAAAAGCGGTAACCGAATACATCCAGGTCGACTGGGAGCCGGTAAGCGGTAAGCAGATTCTGATGGCTCGTCCCGGCTATTTCGGGGAGACTGCTATCGGCAATTCACGCTACCTCATGTATGAAACCGACAAGCAGCAGGTGGATAAAATGGATAAGGCAGGAGGAAATAGCTTTGACAGGCTGTATCTCTGGAATGCGGTAACCGATACCTATACCCTGATTACGGATCTGCGGAAACAGATGGTAATATCACCTTCAGGCCAGTACTTGTTAATTCAGAAGGAAAACAGCTGGCAGCTGTATAATACGGTAACTTTGAGGATGGAAGATGTAAAGATTCCCGCTGCCATGATTCCTTACTTTACTTCGGAGAAAGAGGTTCTATGGGTAGGAGGAAACAGAATCTCTGAATATAATCTGGCTGCTAAGAAAGTGAAAGAAGTGTTTACCACAAATGATGATTCTGAAATAGAGCTGGTGGATTTTACAAGAATCAGTACGGAACTCGGATACGGTAGAGACTTTAGGACCGCAGATATCAAAAAGAGCTTGCTGTTAAAAATCACTGGTCAGAAGACCAGCTATACCAGCTATGCTGGGTTAAAAAACAGGAAGCTAAATATCATTCAACAACCGACCCCTGATGAGATCACGGAATTTAAAAGAATGAATAAGGGTGAAAATTATTACTGGATAGAAGAAAACTACAATAAACGGCCAAGGCTCGTGGTAAAGAAAGGAAAAGAAGGCCCAAAGGTGATGTATGTTTCAGATCAGAATAATCAGAAATTTGAACAGGCAGAGCTGATTAAAATTTCTTACAAAGGCTCGGATGGAGAAACCGTAAGTGGTGCATTGTATATGCCGCTGAATTATGACCGCTCAAAAAAATACCCAGTAGTTACCCATGTGTATGAGAAGCAGGATTATATGACCAAAAGATTCCTTCGGCCTTCCTTCTCGAATCCCACCGGACTGAATATCCCGCTGTTGATGGAGGAAGGCTTCGCCGTACTGCTTGCTGATATCTCACAGTCTGACAAAGGAGCGGGAATTTCAGCACTGGAAAGCATTAATAATGCCTTAGACGAATTACAGAAGATCAGAAATGTGGATATGACAAAGATCGGGCTCATGGGGCAGTCTTTTGGCGGATATGAAACCAACTTTATTGCCGGGCACTCCAACCGTTTTGCAGCCTATGTCTCCGGATCAGCAGTTTCTGACGTGGTAAGAACCTACTACGGCTATAATTATCATTTTAATGCTCCCGACTATTACAGGTATGAAGGGCGCCAATACTGGTTTAAAGCTACACTGGCAGAAAATCCTGAAAAATACATTAAAAATAACCCGATAATGTCTGCCCAGAATGTCAGTGCACCCATGCTGTTGTGGACGGGGACTGATGATGGGAACGTAAGCCCTGAAGGATCCAAATCCATGTTTATTGCCTTAAGAAAATACCGCAAGCCGGTTATTGCCTTGTTTTATGATAAAGAAGGGCACAGTTTAAGCAGGGCAGAAACACAAAAAGACCTGACCGTGAAAATTCTGGATTGGTTTAATTATCATTTAAAGAATGAAAAAAATATTCCCTGGATACAGAAATACATAAAGGGTGCTCAATAAAGTGCACCCTTCTTTTAGTAGTTAGTAATAGCTAACAGTTAAGGAATTCTGAATAATTCTGTTTCGCAACTGGATTCATACAGGTCATGGACACCAGAAGCGTCACTTACTGTACAGACAATACCAGTATTATCTGTCGTACAAAGCTGACTTGTCATGACACAAGGCTGTTCCGGATTTTCAAGATCAATTTTCCATCCAGGAATATCAGCTTTTTTAGTCTCTGATGCTACAGTGGTAGCATACGCACTGCCTGCTCCGATTAACAGGATAGCCAATGGCAATGCGATTTTTCTCATTTTTTTCATTGTTATAAATTTATTATTGGTGCCTACTCTTTGTACAGGTTTTCGGCTTCCCCTGAAATGAAATGTTGAGTGATGTTTTGCGCAAAACGATATCTGATCAGTTCATTTTCTATCATTACATACAATTGGTTTCCCTGTATGGTAAATTGTACACGTTGCTCCTTATTTCTGTTGGGAATACTGATACTGCCAAGGTATTTCTGCTCTTGAATAGAATAAAGATCAAGTATAATTGCTTTATTACCCCTGTCTTTTTCCAGCTTTCCTTTGCGGTCCGACTCCACAAATAGAACCCCTTTATAGGCAATTGACCTTTTGTTAACCACCAAAGGATTGTTAAGTTTTCTGCTGCCATCGGCTAAGTGGGAAAGACCGAGCCGTGGAATGCTGACGGTATCAATAGTCCTGAATACATGTTTTGATTTAATATTTCGATCAGTAACTACAAACATGTTCTTATAATGGTAAACATAAACAACCTTACCTGTAAAAGGATCATAATTTAATTGTCCATCGGGCTCAAAAAAACCTTCTTTATGCTTTTCCAAAAGCTGTGGATTAAACTTTACAGAATCCTTGCTCCCCTTACTGATAATCCCCAGGCTCTGAATCTGCTTTTTGCGGTGGAAAGCACCTATGAGAAAGTGATTATGATCAATTCGTTTGATTTTCCTGAAATAAGTTTTTCCAATATTTTGCTCAGTGAGCTTATTGCTCCCGATTGTTCCTTCAAAAATGATCGGGATTGCTCCGTCATACAATGTGATAAGACCGTCTGTAACTTCAAGCAGGGGAGACCTGAAATTAATGTCCGTGCGGCTGAGTTGCAGATTTCTTCGTTCCATTCCCGTAAAATGGGTAATCTTTGTGAGTGAGAACGGCGCTGTGTAATTTCCAAGATATAGGGTGTCGCCTGAAAAGCCGGCAAAATAATAGGAGTTCAGTTTTAAATCATAAGTCCCATTTTTAAGGATAGGATGCTGTAAAAATCTTCTTTGAAAACTATTATCTTTCTTAAGAATATATTCTGACTTTTGATACATGATGAGAATTCCGGTAATACAGAATCCTGCTGTGATTAGAAGGCTGAAGAAGAGCTTCCCTTGTCTTTTCTGGTTTGCATAGGTGTCGATACTAAGGGCAACTACAGCAACCGCGACGCATATTATGTTAAAAATGAGATGTGTTTGCCAATCCATTTTTTCAAGAATTCCACCGCAGGAACAGGGAATAAACTCACTATAATTGAGGATAAGATAAATATAGATACTAAAAAGAACCATCAGTATGTAGGAGCCGTACAATCCAATGAATCTCGTTTTATCAAACAGCAAAAAGAAGCAGACTAAAAGTTCAAGGAATAGTATTCCATAGGTAATTATTATAGCATAAGCACTTAACAATGGAGACTGGGCGATTTGAACCTGAAAGTTTTCAAAATCAAATATTTTGCTGATGGCTGCGTAGCAAAACAACAGGATAAAAAAATAAGCAATCCATATGGCAAGTTGTGTCAGTTTCTTTTTCATAATAAGATTTTAACAGTGGTATAACAATATCCAGCGTACTTTTACGCCACAATAGGTAGGCATAGCCATTTTTTCATTTATCGTGATGGTAGTAGTAAGAGGTCCTATGGTTTTCCATATTCCGCTAACCGGGCAGTTGTTTCCTGATTCAATGATGAGTGGCAGCTGAGTTTCCATATTAGTTCAAATTTGATTACTTATTGACTTTCCAGTTATCACGGTCTTTTGGCGGATCGGTCTCACCGATTTCCATTTCTTTTCCAAGTTTGGTACTGTCTACTTTTGAGACCATTCTTTCAGTCGTAAGAACAGGCATCTCCGGATAAGGAATCTGAGGAAGACTTTCTTCGCGACAGGATAAAATAACAATTGAAAGTAAAATTCCTGCAAAAATATGCAGAGTTACTATTTTGGTTTTCATGATTTTGGGATTAAAAAATTAACAATCCCGGCCGGTAGTTTTTTTAGAATTCTGAAAGCGAATTTAGAGCATGGATTTTTCGAAAAAAAAGGTTGGTGGATCCGATTTATAAATTTTCTGGATCCGATTTATAAATCGGATCCACATTTAATAACGTGTTAATTAATTGTAAATCAGGTAGTTTTGTTACATTTATTATGAATGATTCCTAAAGTGTAGAAATAATTTTTTGCTTGGTTCATTTTGCTTAATTTTGAATCATATTTGTAATATTTTTAACATTATATTGTCAATTTATTTTTATTTTGAAAATAATATTCTGTTTTTGTGTTTTCTTTTGCTTTTTGGTTAATGGTCAGAGATATTCTGATTACAGGGTACGTTATGATAATTTTGAAGAAAACGATGAACGTGCCCTTGAGTTTGTCAATATCTATATTAAAGAAGCGAAAGCATTTAAAAATTATAAGGAGCTGACCCAGGCGTATCGTGATGCCGTCAGCTTTTCGAGAAATAAAAAAGTAGAATACTCGGACAGCGCTATATGGGCTGCTTCCCAAACAAATGACCCCGATCTTATAGGGAATTCCTATCTTACAAAAGGAAGTGTTTACTATTTTACCTACAGAAAATATCAGAAGGCTCTTGATCAGTATCTGAAGGCTTGGCAATATTTAGACAAAAGTAAAGATCCCTATCTGTATCATAAGAATATGTACCATATAGGAGTTGTCAAAAGTTATCTAGGATATTATGAAGAAGCTTTTACACTTTTTTCAAAGTGCCGTTCTTATTATAGAGATACAAGCGTTCCTGCAGATTTTCCCAATCTTCGGTATAATATGAAAAAGGGATATCTGAACAGCCTTCATCAGATGGGTATCTGTCTGTTTTATCAATCAAAAATAAAAGAGGTTTCCGATCTTATTAATGAAGGATTGGAGGCTTCGGCCGAGGATAAAAATTTTTATATAGAAAGAAGCTATTTTTATAAGCTGAGTGGAATCTTAGACTACCTAAGAAAAAATGACCGGGAGGCATTGTCGGACTTTAACATTGCTTTGGCAGGCATTGAAAAGAAAAGTGATTTTACCAATGCATCGCTGATCTACTTTTTAAAAGGTAAAATTCTATTAAGAAATCACAGAGAAAATGAAGGTATTAATTATTTAGAAAAAGTAGATAGTATATTTCTGGGACGAAATTTTGCACATCCTTCAGTAAGGGAAGCGTTTGAGCTGCTTATCACACATTACAAAGATAAAAACGATAACAAGAAAGAATTGTATTATACCAAACAGTTATTGCAATTTGATAGAGTAATGCATAATGATTTTAAATACCTTTCAGGAAAAATCGTTAAAGAATATGATACCAATGACTTGCTTACATCCAAAAAGAGACTGGAATCTTCAGCTTTTTACGGATATCTTATTGCAGGAATTTCTTTCGGTGCTCTGCTTTTACTTTCTGTAAGGTATTTTAAGGTAAAAAAAAGTGTTAAAAAATATCAAGTTTCTGGTGATCAGACTCCGGGAAAAGAAGGTTATAAAGATCCAGTTTCAATAAAACATTCCAAGCTGCCTGAAAAATTGGTAAAAGAAATATTGAATAAGCTCGAAACTATGGAGCAAAACAGATTTTATTTAGAAAAAGAGATTACCCAAAGTCAGCTTGCCAAAAAGCTGAAAACGAATACTGCTTATTTATCGGCGGTTATCAATGAATATAAAGGAGCGAATTTTAATACGTACATCAATAGGTTACGGATCGACTATGCTAAAGAAATGCTAAGAACCAGTGTGCAGTGGAGGAAGTATTCCATTGATACGATAGCTGATGAATGCGGATTTTCCACAAGACCCAAATTTTCTACATGTTTTATAGAATTAACAGGTGTAATGCCTTCGGAATATATTCAAAAAATCAATGATGAGTCTGGTGATTCATAATTTTATTGGATGTCATGTTGTGTAATTTATCCTTAAGCATTTGTTATAATCCTTTAAAATTAATACTTATTATTTAAAATATGCATGCCAATTCGTTTTTTAAAAAGTGTAAGCGATTAGAGACTAGCTTAGGGAAAAAGCTTGAACAGATTAGTTTTGATCAAAAAAATAATCCCATTGATTTATACGAGCGTTCCTTGATGGAGATAGATGCTGCAATAAGAGCCATCAAGCTGGATGTAAGCTCATACCAGTTTTCAACGGTTGCCGACGAAGTTTATTTCTTTAAGGAGATCAAGCCCGTTTTCATTTCGCAGTTTATTTATTTTTCGAAACTTTTATCAATTGAAGCGGCTAAGCCTAATGCGGGAGAGTTAAGCCTCAAAGAATATTTTGAATGCGAATTGGAATTGTTGAAAAACTTTTATGAAAACCATACCGATTTTTACGAATATTACAGGCGTAAGGCTACCTATCTTGATCAAAAATATTTCGTCCGGAATCAGTTTGACCTGAAAACCAAAATAGAAGCAGGCCTTTATGATTATGATGAAAAATTTGCGACGTCACATGACCATCTTATTTCCCAAATTATGGCCAATGACCGATTGGAAAAATATCTTTTGAAATCTATTGCAGAAATTAATGTCTATGTGTATGAAAAGATAACCGATAAATCCCCGCTCCAATGGTCGGCGTCAAAATCTGCCCTGGTCGAACTTTTGTATGCGCTCCACAATACCCGTTCATTTAATGGTGGCAATATTGAGTTTAGTGAGATTATTAAATTTACCGAAAAATCACTCAACATTAACCTGGGTAACTTTTATAAGACACTACATGAGATAAAAAGCAGGAAAACCAACCCTACTAAATTTCTTCAGCTGCTCAGTGACCATTTGAATCAATCATTCCAGGATGGTGATCAATAGGCATTTTTTCTTGTTTTTACACTATAAATCGAATTATTAGTGCTTTTTCAATAATTCCTTTATTGATGGAGAGTATATAAAAATCTTTCGGTAGTACCGAAGACCTACCGAAAGAAATCCGGCCTGATTTCGAAAATTTGTCAAACAAACAATTTTTGAAATTATGGCAATATCCATTATCACCAAAGAAGACCTTCAGCAATTCAAAATAGAGCTGCTGGAAGATATTAAAGATCTGCTTCAGGTAAGAACGACAGAACAAAAATTATGGCTCCGTACTTCGGAGGTCAAAAAACTTCTGAATATTTCTTCGGGAACCTTACAGAATTTGAGGATTAACGGAACCCTTTCTTATACGAAGATAGGGGGAATCCTGTATTATAATTACAAAGACATTGAGAAGCTGCTTACGAATTCTAAATAGTCACAGAAAACAGAAAATCATGAATCAGACTAAAGATATCATTAGTTTTTTCGGGCATGTCATTAAAGATAGCCGGATGTATCCTTCTCATATCAGTATATATGTTGCACTTTTTCAATGCTGGAGCATGAACAGGTTTCAGAGCCCCTTTCGTATTTATCGAGGTGAGGTCATGAGATTGGGCAAGGTGAAATCTTTAGGAACCTATCACAGGTGTATCAAAGAGCTACATTTGGCTGGATTTATTATGTATTTCCCCAGTTACGATCCTTATAAAGGAAGTCTTGTTGAGATTGTTGATTTTGACGAGTGTGAAACTTCTATAAATAAAGCTTTCCCGGAGCAAAAATTATCAGTACAAAAAAAGATTCTCTTTTCTGTACCAACATTTTATGAAGTAGAATTATATTTTAATGAACGTGATTTGCCTTCTGCTGGGGCACATGAGTTTTATTCCTTTTATGATTCTCAGAATTGGAAATTAAGTGAGGGAAAATTAATGAACAGTTGGCAGGCTGCTGCAAGGAATTGGATTTCTAAGGAAAAAAAGGTAGCTAAAATCAATCAATAAAAGAAAATGAAAAAGATAGATCCACAAACACCCCTTTGGAAGCTGACGGTCGAGGAATTTTTGGAAATCATCAAAAACCTTGGTTCGGAAAACAGGCATGAATACGGACTCAAGGGATTAGCGAAAGTACTGGGATGTTCCGTTTCAAAAGCTTCGGAAATAAAATCCTCCGGAATTTTGGATGAAGCTATTATACAAAAGGGAAAAATTATCATCATAGATAAGCAAAAAGTACTGGAGCTTTTTGGACGGAAATAATGATGTATTATCAGGAGCTTATACAAAAATTTTGGGAATCTGGTCCAAAAGCGCAACTGGGTACCACTGCTGTTGCAATCTACCTGTATCTGTTGAAATTGGCGAATGATAATAACGGATACGATGTTACTGTTTCCGACGTAGCGATTGGCAATACACTAGGACTAACAAGAAAAACGGTAAGACCTGCCAGAGAAGCGCTGCGGAATGCAGGGCTGGTTCATTATAAAAACAAAAAAGGATATTCCTATTCATATAGAATAGTTCTGGATTATCCTTTACCAATCCAAAAGCAGGAAAAGAAACAAAAGCTAAAAATCAAACGTAATCCCCCGGTAGCGATCGCTAAAGAAAATGAAAATTTGCCTGTGGTTGATTTATCCGTCATAAGTACTATCGAAATTACGGAACAGAAAGAGATGGCATCCTTTGATAATAGGGAGCCTGAGCCTTTTAAAATAATAGCCGGCATCCCTTCTTTGGAAGAATTTATAGACTATGCTAAAACGCTGAGCGGCTATGAAGAATCTATACATTCCGCTATTAAGGAGAGGTACGCTTTATGGGTAAATAGTAACTGGTGTAATAATTTGGGGAAACCCATAACCAGCTGGAAATCCTCATTGAAAAATCTTTTGCCCTATATAAAAAACAGGAATGATAACGGACAACTGTCTTTAGAGTCAATCCCGACTATTAAACCTCCAAAATGATTCTTTAAAGAACATAAGTATTGATGTTTATCTATTAAATTTTAAAACGATAAAAAATAAAACTATCAGATATAAAGCTTGGACAAAAAGTAAGTCTCAATGGCATTCTTGCTGAGTATCAGGGAATTCAAAAAGTTAGAATACCCAATTTCGGGAAAGTGGAGAAAAGAGTTTTCAGAATAGATGAAACAGGGGAGTACCTGTATTATAATCTTAATGAGGGCTCAAAAACTCTAAAGACAGAGAAAATTAAATTGCTATAAAGGTCTTTCAATCTGAACAAAGTTCTGTTAAAGATCAAAATTAAAGCACACTAAAAATATAAATTATGGCGATTCCGGAAAAAGATGTAAGGTTTGTCAGAAAGATATTTGAGGATAAAGACGAGAGAATTCCCGAAAGAATACGTCTGGGTAATCATTTTGTGGACGATTTTATTTTTGAAGATCAAGAAGCTGCTGATATTCCGATCAATGCACTACGTGTTATTTTTAACATTATTTCGATTATCAGCAGTGAGCAGTTCCGCCCTGAGGACCGTCCAAAGCAGCTCTCTTTATTTGATGAAGAATTTGAAACTGAAAATAATATTTTTGCCTCTATTAAAATCCGCAACAGTAAAATCTCTCCGAGTGGCTCAACCAAACAGGTTGTAGAAGCCTATGAGTTTCTTGCCCGATTCAAAATGGGCTGGTATAAATCAGTAAATTCCAAAGGAAAGGAGATTAAAACCTTTGGAGGGCTGATTTCAACTCCAACGTATGATCAAAGAGGGTATACTTCCTTTCTTATCAGCAGCTATTGGCTGAAAAAGCTAATGATTATTCCCGAATATAACTACATCCTGTATAATCTGGTATATAATATCAGAAACAACAAGCACATTATTTTTGCCATCTGGCTTTCAAAACTTCCTGAAGATGGAACCATGATAAAACTTTCGTCACTGAACAAAAAGTTTGGACTGAACTATAAAACCGCGAATGATTTTTGTTTCAAGTTCCTCAAAACTGCAAAAGTAAATTTCAACAGGTACAATACCCTTTCATTCAATTATCATTACAAAGGGGATTCTATTTTCATTCATCCTTTTTACAATAAAATGGTAAGCGATACCGATATGTCGGAGCACACAGCAGAGAAATCAAAAATTGCAAAGAGGCTCTATTATTTTCAGAAAAGGTATGGCCTGGGACAACGGGAAATGCTCCAGTTTTCATACCAATACAAAACTATTCCGCAAACCCGCGGGCTGATAGAAAAGGCTTTTGATGAATTTATAAGGATTAACAGGCTGGAAGGAATAAAATCCACGAATTATCAGGGAACGGCTTTTTTAAACAAGATACAGGAACTTATTATACAATTCTACAGGGAAACAAAAATGGGGGAAATACTGCCCAACGGTTATCCCGTGATTCTCTGATTTCGGAATTGCGCTCATCCGTATTTCGGATTTGTACTCATTCGGAATTCGGAATTGCACTCGCTGAAGTTAAGAAAATGTTAAAATTTAGATTTTTATGAAGCTGATTTCGGAATTGCACTCATTCCTGAACTATAAAACCAGTGAAAATGACAGATAAAATGAAAATAAGAAAGGAAAACCAGATTCGATTCGGAATTGCACTCATCTTGCAAATGGCATTTTTTCGGAATTTCGCTCATCTGAATTTCGGATTTGCACTCATTTGGTGTTCGGAATTGCGCTCATTTGAAAAACAATGCAAACGCTTTGCGACAGGCAGATACCACGAACTATTAAAAGTTTATTTAAAAGATAATAAAAGTCTTTTTTTTATTAAAAGGAAAATCCGGGGTAAAAAATTGCTTTAAAAAGAAAAAAATGAATTGCGAAAAAATCAAACAAAAAGTCGGAATCCGGACGGTTTTAGAATCCTTCAATCTTTTTCCCGTGAAAGAAAACGGAAAGTCCGCTTTCTATTTTGCATTGGATCGGGAAGAAAAGATTCCCAGCCTTTCGGTGGATTTTATAAAAAATAAGGCATTCGACTTCGGAACAGGAAAAAGTTACGATGTGATCTCAATTGTCCAAACCATTAATAGATGCTCGGTCTCCGATGCTTTAAAATATCTTGGAAAGCTTGACTTTTCATATGAAAGAACTGAAAAAAACAGTAAGGAAGGTTGGCAAACACGGACTTATGAAGTTTCAAAAATACATGAAATTACCCATCCCGCTTTAGTCAGGTATCTGACAGAAAGAAAAGTTCATGAGCAGAGTCATTTTATAAAGGAAATCCATTTTCGTTTAAGATGGAAAAATTATTTCGGAATAGGTTTTCTCAATGATTCCGGAGGCATAGAAATTAGAAATCAATATTTCAAAATCTGTTTAGGAGATAAAGATGTAACCCTGATTGAAAATAAGGCAGATGAGATTGCTGTTTTTGAAGGCTTCTTTGATTTCCTGACCTACATAAATATAGAAAATGAAAAGGACTCTAACTCAGATTATCTCATATTAAATTCTACAGCAATGCTTTATAAAGCTGAAAAGAAACTAAACAGATACAATAAAATTTCACTTTTTCTGGACAATGATTCCAATGGAAAAACGACCACTGAAAAAATGATAATAAAATATGAAAATGTAGAGGATTGTTCTCTAATTTACAAAGGTTTTAAGGATCTTAATGAGTGGTTTTGTCAGAAGAAATAATGAGTAATTAAGTCCTGGTTGCTTACGTAGTATGTATTCAAGAATAAAACTCCCAGTATTTTGGGGTAGTGTCTCACTAACTGTGTAAGTTAAAAAGTTATTCTGGAAAATTTATAGCCCTTAAAGCTTAATAAATTTTTCGGAAATAACTTTTTATTATTTTTAACCATTACATAGTTATGATCGACAAAGAAGACTTACTAAACAACAAGGAATTTTACAAATCCTTCAAGAATGGAGAAGATTTAACATCATTCTTCAAAGAACTGCACAAAAAGGCAGTAGAACATATGCTTGATGCTGAACTTGATGCTCATCTGGACAATGAAAAACATGAAAAAACCAAAGAAGGAAACTATCGTAATGGGCATGGAACCAAGAAAATAAAATCCTCTTTTGGAGAGAGTGAAATCAAAGTTCCCAGAGACAGGGCAAGTAGTTTTGAACCCGTATTAGTTCCAAAAAGGCATAACATCATCGAAGGATTGGAGAATATTATTATCTCATTCTACGCCAAAGGCATGAGTGTGAGCGATATCGAAGAGCAGATTAAAGAACTATACGATTTTGAAATATCTTCCTCTGCCATTTCCAGGATTACCAATGCCGTTGCCACCGAAGTGATTAGCTGGCAAAGCCGCCCGTTAGAAGATTTGTATTTAATTGTCTGGATGGACGGAATCGTATTCAAGGTTCGTGAAAACTCCAAGGTCATTAACAAAACCATCTATTTGGCAGTAGGATTAAATCGTGAAGGCAAAAAGGAAGTTCTTGGAATGTGGCTCGGTAAAAATGAAAGTTCGAGCTTCTGGATGGGTGTTTTAACGGATCTCAAAGCTCGTGGCGTGGAAGATATCCTCATTACGGCAACAGATAATCTGAACGGATTTACCCAAACCATTCGCTCAGTTTTCCCACAATCTCAAACCCAAATCTGTGTAGTTCACCAGATCAGAAATGCCTGTAAATATGTGGTCTGGAAGGATAGAAAAGAGTTCTCTGCAGATATGAAGCTTATTTACACCGCTCCTACAAAACAAGCAGCAGAAGCTGCTCTAAGGGATTTTGCAGAAAAATGGGAATCCAAATATTCCTACGCCATCAAATCCTGGAGGGATAATTGGGATGAATTGACCATATTTTTTGAATTTCCTTTAGAAATCCGTAAAATCATTTACACCACCAATTTAATCGAGAATCTCAACGGCAAAATCCGAAAATACACCAAAAACAAAATGTCTTTTCCTACGGATGATGCGGTCTTGAAATCTGTTTATCTTGCTTTAAAAGAAGCCACAAAAAAATGGTCAATGCCTATCCAGAATTGGGGTATTGTTCTCAACCAATTTATGCTTATTTTTGAAGAAAGGCTCAGATTATAAAATCTAAGCCATGACTTTTTAACTTACACACTTTATGGGATAGTGTCAAAAGAAAATAAAAAAAGACGATAAACACTGTTTACTTATCAGTCATTTTAATCTTTTGATTTTCCTTATAAAATTTAGTATTCAACCAATACAACTTTTTCCTGAAAACTTTAAAATAAAAAAGGACTCAGATTATGAAAATCCAAGCCTAACTTTTTAGCTTACACACTTTGTGGAAAAGTGTTTCTTCCAATTTAAATGCTTTTATTGCAATTGGAGGAAGAGTGGCAGTACTATGGTTTACATCTTCAACACACTTCTTTTTTTTCTTTTATCAATATTTTTTTTAATACCAGCATATCCTCTCCAATTTTTTTATCTTGTATTTTAGCATAATGCTGCGTCATTCGAATGTTGGCATGACCAAGCATTTTACTTACGGTCTCTAAAGGTACACCATTATTGAGGGTAACCGTAGTAGCAAATGTATGTCTTGCCGTGTGAAAAGTAATATCAAAATCAATTTCACATAAGTCTCCAATCTCTTTTAAATACCCATTCATCTTTTGATTGCTTAGTACCGGTAAAACAGTATTTTCATTTACACATTTCGGATGATTTTCATATCTACTTAAAATTTCCTGTGCTTCTGGTAGCAGGGGTATACTGGCTTCGACCTTTGTTTTAACCCTTTTAGTTTTTATCCATAACCCTGTATCAATTCCTTTTGTTATTTTATCTCTAGTAAGATTCTTGGCATCAATATAGGCTAAACCAGTAAAACAGCAGAATACGAAAATATCACGGACTACTCTTAATCTGTCAGAATTAAAATTCTTTTCACGGATTTTTTGTAGCTGAATATCAGTTAAGAATCTGACATCTACGCTTTCTATTTTAGATTTATAACCTATAAAGGGGTTTTTGCTAATCCATTCATTGTTGAGACAAATATTGATTATTTTTTGAAAATTTCTAATGTATTTTACAGCAGAATTATTGGAGCAGTTTCTAACAGTACGTAGGTAAAACTCATAATCTGCAACGAATCCGGGATTAATATGACGGACATCAATATCACTGAGATTAAATTTCCATTTCAAAAATGCCTGAGTATGTCGTAATGATGTTTCATACCGTTTCCACGTTCCTTTAGAAAATTCTC
>NZ_JALAHD010000125.1 GCF_022712095.1 Chryseobacterium sp.
AGTAAAAACATGATAAAAATTACACTTCCTGACCAAAGTGTCAAAGAATTCGAAGGAGAAGTTACTCCTCTAGATGTGGCAAAATCTATAAGTGAGGGATTGGCTAGAAATACCATTTCCGCAATTATTAATGGAAAACAAGTAGAGACGACCACACCTATAACAACGGATTCTACAGTGCAATTGCTAACATGGAATGATGATCTTGGAAAGAAAGCTTTCTGGCACTCTTCGGCCCACCTTTTGGCGCAGGCTATTCTTGAATTCTATCCAAATGCGAAACTAACTATCGGTCCGGCTATTGAAAATGGATTCTATTATGATGTGGATTTTGGTGAAGAAAATTTATCTGAAAAAGATTTTGAAAAGATTGAGAAGAAAATATTAGAGAATGCCAAAAAAGGCTCAACTTTCTCTTTATATCCGGTTTCTAAAGATGAAGCACTAAAAACATATGCTGACAACCCTTATAAAGTAGAATTGATCTCTAATCTTAATGATGGTGAAATCACTTTTGTAACTCATGATAACTTTACTGATTTATGTCGTGGAGGACATATTCCTAATACAGGAATTGTAAAAGCAGTGAAGATTTTAAATGCAGCAGGAGCTTATTGGAGAGGAAATGAAAAAAATCCTCAGTTAACAAGAGTATATGGAATTTCATTCCCTAAGCAGAAAGAGCTTACAGAATATCTGGAAAGATTAGAAGAAGCAAAAAGAAGAGATCACAGAAAATTAGGTAAAGAATTAGGAATATTTGCTTTCTCTGAAAAAGTAGGTGCTGGTTTACCGCTTTGGTTGCCAAAAGGAACAGCTTTAAGAAAAAAATTAGAAAATTTCCTTTCCGAAGCACAGAAAAAAGGCGGCTATGAATTTGTAATGTCTCCTCACATCGGTGCTAAGGAATTATATGTAACTTCTGGACACTGGGATAAATATGGAGCGGATAGTTTCCAACCTATTAAAACTCCTAATGAAGGAGAAGAATTTTTACTAAAACCGATGAACTGTCCTCACCACTGTGAAATTTATAAAACCTCACAATGGAGTTACAGAGATTTACCAAAAAGATATGCAGAGTTCGGAACTGTTTATAGATATGAGCAAAGTGGAGAACTTCATGGATTAACAAGAGTTCGTGGATTTACTCAGGATGATGCTCACCTTTTCTGTACTCCGGATCAACTCTCTGAAGAATTTGAAAAAGTAATTGATTTAACTTTATATGTATTTAAGTCTTTAGGATTTGAAGACTTTGTAACTCAGGTTTCATTAAGAGATCCTGAGAACAAAGAAAAATATATCGGCAGTGATGAAAACTGGGAAAAAGCAGAGAATGCCATCATCAATGCTGCTGAAAAGAAAGGATTAAAAACAGTTGTAGAATATGGAGAAGCAGCATTTTATGGTCCTAAGCTGGATTTCATGGTAAAAGATGCATTGGGAAGAAAATGGCAGCTGGGAACAATTCAGGTGGACTATAATCTGCCGGAAAGATTTGATCTTCACTATACAGGGAATGATAACGAAAAGCACCGACCTGTAATGATCCACAGAGCTCCTTTCGGTTCTATGGAACGTTTTATCGCAATCCTTCTTGAAAATACAGCCGGAGATTTCCCTTTATGGTTAAGTCCCGATCAGTATATTATTTTACCAATTAGTGAAAAATATGTAGATTATGCGAAAAAAGTTTCACAATTTTTAGAAAATAACGATATTAGTGGTCAAATTGATGACAGGAATGAGAAGACCGGGAAAAAGATCCGCGATGCTGAATTGAAGAAGATTCCTTTCATGATTGTGGTAGGAGAAAATGAAGAACAAAATGGCACAATTTCTGTAAGAAGACGTGGCGAAGGTGATCTTGGAACAATGACTATCGAAGAGTTTACCACTTATTTTAAGAAAGAAGCAGCTATATAATTAGCTCATTTAAAAGAAGAATTTAACCAATAAAATTTAATACAATAGCACAAAGATTTAACAACAGGGGCCCACAAAGACGTCCGGTACAAGAGGACTTACACTTGATCAACGATAAAATTCGTGTGAAAGAGCTTCGTTTGGTGGGAGACAACGTAGAGCCGGGAGTATATCCAATTGAGAAAGCAAGACAAATTGCAGCAGATCAGGAATTGGACTTAGTAGTAATCTCCGATAAGGCAGAACCGTATATTGCAAGAATATTAGAATATAAAAAATTCTTATATGAGCAAAAGAAAAAACAGAAGGAACTTAAGGCTAAGCAGGTAAAAGTAGTTGTAAAAGAGATCCGTTTCGGACCTCAGACAGATGACCACGATTATGAATTTAAAAAGAAGCATGCTGAAAAATTCCTTGAAGAAGGTTCAAAATTAAAAACCTACGTATTTTTTAAAGGACGTTCAATTATTTTTAAAGATCAGGGAGAAATTCTGCTTTTAAAATTAGCCCAGGAACTTGAGCATGTTGGAAAAGTAGATCAGCTTCCTAAGCTTGAAGGAAAGAGAATGATTATGATGATGAGTCCTAAAAAAGCAATTAAATAAGTTATAAGATTTACACATCTAATACTTTAAATAAATTTCCAATAAACGGTTGTAAAACTTTTACAACCGTTTACTTTTTAATAGCTCAC
>NZ_JALAHD010000007.1 GCF_022712095.1 Chryseobacterium sp.
TTTAAAAAGTAATTTATTAAATAATTAACATAAAGTTTATTTTCATAATTAATACCTTTGCCGCTTGAAATATAAAACTGTGATTATGGATTTTAAAAACTTTAAAATACCTTATACTGTTGATCCGCAATATTCTAAGAAAGTAGCCTATTTTTCTATGGAGTTTGCTATAGAACAGGTTTTAAAAATTTACTCCGGAGGACTGGGATTTTTAGCGGGTTCTCACATGAGGAGTGCTTATAATTTAAAGCAGGATCTGATTGGTATAGGTATTCTATGGAAATTTGGGTATTATGATCAGGCAAGAAATCATGATCAGACTTTACAGCCTGTATGGACAAGAAAAATGTATAGCTTTCTTGAAGACACAGGTATAAAGTTTCAGATTGAAATTCACAGTGCCCCTGTATGGGTGAAGGTTTGGTATCTGGATCCCGAAATTTTCAATACTGCACCTATGTTTTTCCTTTCCACGGATGTTCCTGAAAATGACCACATTTCCAAAACTATCTGCCATAAACTGTATGACGCTAATGAATCTACGAAGCTGGCTCAATATATTCTTTTAGGAAAAGGAGGTGCACAACTGCTGGATGAAATGAATATCGAAAGAGATATTTATCATCTTAATGAAGCTCATGGGCTCCCGGCAGCATTCCATTTATTAAAAAAATATAATGGAAACTTAAATAAAGTAAAAGAGAAATTGGTTTTCACTACCCACACTCCTGAAGAAGCCGGAAATGAAAAACATAACCTGAAGTTATGTTATGATATGTCCTATTTTTCCGGGTTGAGCATGGAAGAAGCAAAAAGCCTGGAAGGTGCTGATGATGACCGCTTCAACCATTCTCTTTGTGCATTAAAGATGGCTAAAATAGCTAATGGAGTTTCCCAGCTTCACGGAGTGGTTTCCAGAGCCATGTGGAATAAGTATCCGGGAATCTGTGAAATTACCTCTATTACCAATGCACAGGAGTTTAAATATTGGGCGGATAAAACCCTATATATGGCTAAAGACGAAAATGATGAAACTGTATTTGACTTCCGTAAAAAACATCTGAAGAAGAGACTTTTCAAAATCGTAGCAGATCAGACAGGAAATTTATTTAAACCGAATGTCTTTACAATCGTCTGGGCAAGAAGGTTTGCAGGATATAAACGTGCTGATCTTCTTTTACATGATAAAGACAGGTTCTACAGGTTACTGAACAATCCTAAATATCCGGTGCAAATCATCTGGGCCGGAAAACCTTATCCTATGGACTATGCTGCCATTTCTACTTTCAATACATTGGTAGAGGAAAGCAAAAATCATAAAAATATGGCTGTTTTAACTGGCTATGAACTTTCTTTAAGCAAATCTTTAAAAGAAGGTTCAGATTTATGGCTTAATAACCCAAGGGTTCCGAGAGAAGCTTCAGGAACTTCAGGAATGACTGCTGCAATGAACGGTTCTGTAAATCTTTCTACAGATGATGGATGGATCCCTGAATTTGCCCAACATGGAAAAAACTCTTTTGTAGTTCCTAAGGCTGATTATTTAAATATGAGCGTTTACGAACAGGACAGCTATGATTTAAATAAATTATATGAGATCCTTGAAAATGAAATTATTCCAACCTATTATGATAATCCGGACGCTTGGAGAAAAATACAGCAAAATGCTATGAATGATGTTAAAAAACAATTCAATAGTGATAGAATGGCTGATGAGTACTATAAATTACTTTACAATAAAGACTAAGTATAAATAGTTATACATATACAAAAAAATCCGTGAGAAAATTCACGGATTTTTTTATTGAAATTAATCTTTTTTCTTCTTTTCTTTGGGAACTTTCATCCCTGCTTCCCTAGCCTCGGAAATTCCTATGGCTACAGCCTGTTTTCTACTGGTTACTTTTTTACCAGAGGAAGATTTCAGTTTCCCTTCCTTATATTCGTGCATTACTTTTCCTACTTTGTCCTGAGCTTTTTTGGAATATTTTTTTGTAGTGCTCATGATATTATATTTTTTAAGATTTAGGTAAGGATACTCCTATTTCATAAACTTTAGCATGCTTCAAATATTTTGAGCGCTCTCTGGAGGTTACCGATTCCAAATGGTCCTTCTTGATCACAATAATCGGATCTTCAGTATTTTCAATTTCGAAGTTGGCAAAATACTTTTCTTCGGGACTGTAGCCTTTTTCCTTCGACTTTATTTTTTGTAATTCATCTGCATATTTTCTAAATCCCGGATCAGATGAATGAATGAATTTATACTCTTCGCCTGCATACACATAATAATGGAGTTTCTTTTCGATTAGTCCTGCCTCTTCCGTAATCTGAGGGTTATCATTACCATCCCTGAAACCCACCTCCACTAATGTACCTCCTTTCTTCTGTGCACAAGCCTCTGCATCTTTAAAACTGGAAAAACCCGTATATACAATCTGGTTTCCCAACACATAACGGTTTAGTTTCTGGTTGTATGCATTTGTTTCCATAATTAATATTTTAATTGATTTAACATAATACATTCAATTTTTTTGCCAAAACATATAATTAAAAAGCTTTTTTATGCATTTGATAAAATGATTATATTTGAATTCTTTATTAAAAAAAATGAAAAAACTCTTATTAACTGTAACCGCAGCTGTTTTATTTCAAAGCTTAACAGCACAGGAAATTACTTTAGATAAAATATACTCGGGATATTACCGTGGAAAAGGTATTGCCGGAATAACATCCATGAAAAATGGAGAAAACTATCTGGTCATCGAACCGAATGGTATAGCTAAATATTCGTATAAGACCTCTCAAAAAGAAGGAAATATTGTAGATGGCCAATTTGAAAGTTATGAATTTTCAGAGGACGAGTCTAAAATTCTTTTACTTAAAGAAAGTCAACCGATTTACAGACATTCTTTCCTTGGGAAATTTGATGTAAAAGATTTAAAATCTGGAAAAATAATAAATCTGAACAATGGAAAAGCTGTTCAAGAGCCGCGTTTCTCTCCTGATGCTACAAAAGTTGCTTTTATCACTGATAATAATCTTTTTTACCAGGACCTGCAGTCAGGGAAGATCACTCAAATTACCAATGACGGAAAGAAGAATTCAGTTATTAACGGATTGGCTGATTGGGTATATGAAGAGGAGTTCGGACATGCAAGGCAGTACGAATGGACCAAAAACTCTGATGCTATCGTATTCGTAAAATCAGATGAAAGTCAGGTTCCTGAAATGTATATTCCGATCTACGGGAAAAACCTCTATCCTGCTGAAATGCGTTTCAAATATCCTAAAGCCGGAGAAAAAAACTCTATAGTTTCTGCTTTACTATATCGTCTGGATTCAGGAAAAACCACTTCATTAAATTTAAATTCTTTTAAAAATTATTATATCCCGAATGTTTTTCAAACAGCTAAAGCAGATGAAATTGTTCTGATTACTTCTGAAAGAATTCAGAACGCTTCAGATATTTTAAAAGTAAACACAAAGACAGGGGCTGTTCAAAAGTTATTTACAGAAACAGATGATAAATGGATTGATACAGACAGCCCTACACTGGAATTCCTTGAAGACGATTCTTTCCTTTGGGGATCCGAAAGAGACGGAAACAGACATCTTTACTGGTATGACAAGGATGGGAAACTTAAAAAGCAGGTGACCAAAGGAAATTGGGAAGTAACAGATTATTATGGTTATAATCCTAAATCCAAAGAAATCTACGTACAGACTACTGAAAAAGGCAGTATTAATAAAGTTATTTCCAAAATCAATATCGAAAACGGAAAGTCTCAGCTGATCTCCAATCCGGAAGGAAACAATTCAGCCAACTTCAGCAAAAATTACAACTATTTTATTGAAACCTCTTCTACTGCTGCAAGACCCTATACTTACGTATTGAAAGACGGGAACGGGAAAACCGTAAAGGAACTTCAAAATAATAATGAACTTCTACATAAGCTTCAGGCAGATAATTTTGTAACCAAAGAATTCATTACAATTCCTAATGATGCCGGCGACCAAATGAACGCCTGGATCTTAAAGCCTAAAAACTTTGATCCTAATAAAAAGTACCCGTTATTTATGCATCAATATTCTGGTCCGGGATCTCAGCAGGTATCCAATTCCTGGGATGGCGGAAATGCTTTATGGTTCAATCATCTCGTACAGCAGGGCTATATTGTGGCTTGTGTAGACGGACGCGGGACAGGATACAAAGGTGCCAAATTCAAAAAAGTAACGTATATGAATTTAGGTAAATACGAAATAGAAGATCAGATCACTGCCGCTCAATGGTTTGGTAAACAATCCTATATTGATAAAAGCAGAATCGGAATCTTCGGATGGAGCTTCGGGGGATATATGGCCAGCCAAGCCATGACAAAAGGAGCCGATATATTCAAAGCCGGGATTGCTGTAGCACCTGTTACGAACTGGAGATATTATGATTCGGTATATACAGAAAGATTTTTAAGAACTCCACAGGAAAATCCTGATGGATATGACAAGAACTCTCCTACTGAATTTGCAAGTTTATTGAAAGGAAAATTCCTTTTAATCCATGGAACTGCAGATGACAATGTACATTTTCAAAACTCTATGGAACTTTCCGAAGCTTTGATTCAAAATAAAAAACAATTTGAATTTATGGCATATCCTGATAAAGACCACGGAATTTATGGAGGAAACACAAGACCTCAATTGTATCAGAAAATGACTGATTTCCTTCTTAAAAATTTATAATCCATATACCCTATTCCTAAAATCCCTTTTTGAAGAAATCTGAAAAGGGATTTTTATATTTATGAAACAAATAATGTATGCGATAGTAATTCATTTTATCAATTAAAATTAAAAACTTATTTTTGGGAAATTTGAAATTTGGATATATGAAGACTAAACACCCTAAAGGATTACCTTTTCTCTTTTTCACTGAAATGTGGGAACGGTTCGGGTATTATTTGATTCTCGGAATTTTTGTTCTTTACGTGATTGAACCTAATGGATTAAAAGGCGGATTAGGACTTTCTGATAAAACTGCGGATGATATTTTCGGAACTTATATTGCGTTGACTTATTTAACTCCATTTATCGGAGGCTTTTTAGCAGACAGGGTATTAGGTTATATTAAATCCATTTATTTAGGGGGTATTCTTATGGCTGCCGGATATATCGGTATGGGAGTATTCAAAGATTTACCCTTATTTTACGGTTCTTTAGCACTTATTATTATTGGAAACGGTTTCTTTAAGCCTACTATTTCCACGCTTCTGGGTAACCTTTACTCTGAAGAACCCTATAAAGCCAATAAGGATTCCGGTTATAATATCTTCTATATGGGAATCAATATCGGAGCTTTTATCTGTAACATCATTGCCGCTTTCATGCGTAATAAGTTCGGATGGGGAGAAGCCTTTATTACTGCGGGTGTAGGTATGTTAGTAGGTTTAGTGATTTTCACAATCGGAAGAAAGCATTACATCCATGCGGCTCAAATGAAGCCTGTACAGGAGGGAGATACCAAATTGTCTGAAATCTTACTGAAAGTTTTCTTACCTGCTATTATTTTTGGAGCCATAGGATGGTTTATTCCGGGAGAGGTATTTGGTAGTGATAATACGGATGCATTTATTTTCGCCTGTATTCCTGTTATTTATTTCTACGCTTCTCTTTATTTCAAGGCTAAAGCCGGAGAAAAGCAGGCCATCGGAGCACTTTTATCTGTATTTATGATCAGTATGTTCTTTTGGGCGGTATTTAAACAAAATGGTACAGCTTTAACAAGATGGGCCAATTATTATACGGACAGGAGTGTTCCCGCATCTATAGAAAAGCCTTTGGAGAATATCTATATGGTGGAAGGAAAAAGTTATGAGAACAAGGAAGTTCCGGTATATGATGATCAGTTCCGATCTCAAAAAGATAAGGAAGGTAAGCCTCTGAAAGAAAACGGAAAAGATGTCTATTTTAAGAATATTCCTCCTGAGCAACGTTCCGAATTGGAACAGAACCCTGAAAAAAAGGTATTTTTATACAATACAGAATTATTCCAGTCAATCAATCCGTTCTGGGTCATTGCATTAACTCCTCTGGTCGTAGGATTCTGGGCATTCCTTCGTAAAAGAGGAAAAGAGCCATTAACTCCTACGAAGATTGTATTGGGATTATTTATTTCAGGATTATCATGTTTAGTTATGGTTCTCGCTGTAATGGCAGGAGACAACGGAGCTATAAAGGTTTCTCCCTGGTGGTTGGTAGCCAGTTATGGAGTGATCACAGTGGGAGAACTCTGTCTTTCTCCGATGGGACTTTCTTTTGTATCCAAACTATCTCCGGCAAGGATCACGGCATTGATGATGGGTGGATTCTTCCTTGCAAATTCTGTGGGAAATAAACTGTCCGGAATATTAGCCAGTACATGGTACAGCTATGAAAACAAAGCGAATTATTTCCTAGTAAATTTCGGATTATTAATTTTTGCTACTCTTTTCGGAGTTTCCATGCTGAAAAGATTAAACAAAATCATGAAAGAAAAAGGACATTAATCCTCTTTGATAGGAACTAAAAGCTGGGAATTAATTCTCAGCTTTTTCATTTAAAATCAGATTAAAACCTTGTCGCAAACCCAAAAAAAACTATATTTGCTAGTCTTAACAAAAATTAACAAACAAATATGGATAATCTTGAAGCATTAAATCCAAAAGCGGATGAATTTGTAGAGAATAAAAACACCAGACATCCAAAAGGTTTATGGGTTCTTTTCGGAACCGAAATGTGGGAGCGTTTCAACTTCTACGGAATGAGGGCCTTACTCACCTTGTTTATGGTAAACTCTCTCCTGATGAAAGAAGCTGATGCATCTATTATTTATGGAGGATTTCTTGCTCTTTGTTATCTTACTCCAATGTTAGGAGGATTTATTGCCGACAGATTTTTAGGAAACAGATACTGTATTATCGTAGGAGGTAGTTTAATGGCTATTGGTCAGTTCTTACTCTTCATTAGTGCAAGTACATTTGGCTCCAGCTTAGGAACAGCCACAATGATCATGTGGATTGCCTTAGGGGTTATCATTTTTGGAAATGGTTTCTTTAAACCGAATATTTCATCAATGGTAGGGAGCCTTTATCCAAAACAGGAAAAGTCCAAGCTTGATTCAGCTTTTACTATTTTCTATATGGGAATTAACTTAGGAGCTTTCTTAGGTCAATTAATATGTCCAATTATCGGAGACGTAAAATCCGCAGACGGAATCAGAGATATCCATGCTTTTAAATGGGGATTCTTAGCGGCTTCAATTGCTATGGTCTTAGGTACTGTAATCTTTATTATCCTTAAAAATAAATATGTTGTAACCCCAACAGGCAGACCTATCGGAGGACTTCCAAAGAATAACACTGCAGAAGATTTTGAAGAAGGAGAAGCTCAGTCTGCTAAATTTTCAGGAAAATCTATTGGGATAGCAGTTGTTCTATTTGCTGTTTTATGTTCTGCATTCCACTTCTTTTTAGGTCAGAATATTATTTATTCTTTAGTGTATGCAAGTGGGATTTCATTAGCATTTTTAATCATGTCCGACTCTTCTTTAACTAAAATAGAAAAAGACAGAATCTGGGTAATCTATATTGTTTCATTCTTCGTAATTTTCTTCTGGGCAGCTTTCGAACAGGCAGGTTCATCACTTACCTTCATTGCAGATAACCAGACAGACAGACATTTCTTTGGATGGAATATGCCACCATCAATGGTACAAATCTTTAATGGGATTTTCGTTGTTACTTTAGCGGTCCCTTTTAGTATTCTTTGGGATAAACTAAGAAGCAGAGGAAAAGAACCTGTTTCTCCATTCAAACAGGCAATGGGACTTGCAATCATTGCTCTTTCTTATTTCATCATTGCTCATAACGTAAAAGATTTAGGAACTCATGGTCTTTTAGCTGTTAAATGGCTGGTTCTATTATATTTCATCCAAACTTGTGGAGAGCTTTGTTTGTCTCCCATCGGTTTATCGTTGGTTGGAAAATTAGCACCAAAGAGATTTGCTTCTTTACTTTATGGAGTATTCTTTATTGCCAATGCTGCAGGTTACGCATTAGCAGGTACATTGGGATCTATTCTTCCTGCAACGGGAGATAAGTTTGAGGCAGCTCAGAAAATAGGAGTTAATCTTCAGGATGTATTAGATAAAAAGGTAACGTTAACGACTGATCAGGTAGCAGCTTTTGAAAAAGCTCAGTTACCTTTACATAACCCGACATTTGCAGGAGTAGAAATTCACAATCTATTTGAATTCTTCATGGTATTCGTAGTTCTTTGTGGTATCGCTGCTGTTATTTTAGCTTTAATATCTCCTTTATTGAAGAAAATGATGCACGGTGTAAACTAGTGGCATTCTATAAAATACTATAAAACCTCCGCCAAGTCAGAGGTTTTTTTTATTTTCGTAAACCAAAATTTTTATAATGAGCTTAACTCTTGACGAAATCCAGAATTTTAAAGGTAAATATCCGAAACAAATCTGGAGTCTATTTTTCTCAGAGATGTGGGAACGTTTTTGCTTCTACGGAATGCGTGGAATGCTTGTTTTCTTTATGATATCTCAATTAAATTTTCATGAAAAAGAGGCTAACCTCCAATATGGAGCTACTCAGGCATTTGTATATGCCTTTACCTTTGTAGGAGGCCTTTTTGCAGATAAAATTTTAGGCTTTCGGAAATCTCTTTTTTGGGGAGGTCTCTTAATGATTATAGGAAGCTTAATTCTGGCAACTGATCCGCACAAATTTTTCTTTCTCGGGATTGCATTCACAGTAGTTGGGACAGGTTTCTTTAAACCAAACATTTCCTCTATGGTAGGACAATTGTACAAGCCTAACGATTCACGGGCCGATGCCGGATTTTCCTTATTCTATGCAGGAATTAATCTGGGTGCATTATTAGGTGGTTACCTATGTATTGCTATAGGAAAAGGAGAACTTTTTGATCATCTTATTCCTGAAAATTTACACTGGAACGTTGCTTTCGGATTAGCGGCTATCGTTATGGTAATAAGTCTGGTCAATTTTGTTTTCACACAAAGGAGTCTCGGAAGTATCGGTCTTCAGCCAGGACACCCTCTATCTGAAATCAAAACAGCTCCTATCGCAAAATGGAAAGAATACGGAGTTTATGTATTGTCTCTGGTTTTTGTTCCTATTATTATGGTAATGGTCGCAAAAACAGATTATACAGATTATTTTATGTGGACTATCGGTCCTTTAACACTTATCTATTTATTTTATGAAATGACGAAGGTAACTTCATCAGAACGCAAAAAGCTTTGGGCAGCCTTAGTTTTCATATTATTTTCTATTCTGTTTTGGGGAATTTATGAACAAAGCGGTGGTTCACTGAGTATATTTGCCGCCAAAAATCTGAATAAAGACCTTTTAGGATTAGATCCTAATGGTGTCAATAATTCCGGCGGTGCATTTTTCATTATTTTCCTTGCTCCATTAATCGGATTATTGTGGATATGGCTGAATAAGAAAAAAATAGAGCCGAACACCATCATTAAATTCGGCCTAGGATTTATTTTCCTTGGTCTTGGATATTATACATTATTTGCAACAAAACTTTTTGCCAATGCCGCAGGAATTACCTCACTGAATTTTTTCACTATAGCCTTACTGATTATCACCCTTGGAGAGCTTTGTCTGTCTCCCATAGGTTTATCTATAATGACAAAGCTTTCTACCAAGAATTTACAGGGGATGATGATGGGAATGTGGTTTTTAGCTTCTGCCTACGGACAATACGTTGCCGGGATTATAGGAGCAAGTATGGCAACAGCCAAATCAGGCTCTTCCAATTATGATGCTTTGATTACTTATACTAACGGTTATAAACAATTAGCTATTTATGCGTTAATTGCAGGAGTGGTATTAATTTTGATATCACCACTTGTGAAAAAACTCATGCAGGAAGTTAAATAATTAATAAGCATATATGCTTATTGTTAAAAATCATTTATGAAAAAGGTTATAAGCATACTATGTTTGTTCTGGTTAAGTTTAAGTTTTGCACAGGTAAAATGGATGACCATAGAAAATGCGCTGAAAGCGCAGAAGGAACATCCTAAAAAGATCTTTATTGATTTTTACGCAGATTGGTGCGGGCCATGTAAGATTATGGATAAAAAAACTTACGGTCATGAAGTAATTGCCAAAATGCTTAATGATAATTATTATCCTGTAAAATTTAATGCCGAAGACAAAAAGACCATTGAGGCTTTCGGAAGAAAGTTTTCTAATCCTAATACTTTGCAAAAAAAAGGAAGAAACTCTTTGCATGAATTTACGCAATACATGAATGTAGGAGCTGTCCCAAGCACTGTTTTTCTGGACGAATCAGGTAATCCGATAACTCTTCTACAGGGCGAATTATCAGCAAAGGAACTGGAACCTTACCTTGAACTCATGTCTAATGGGATGTATAAGAAAATTAAAACCCGCCAGCAGTGGGAAGATTATCAGAAAAAATTCAAATCAAAAATAAAAGATTAACATCATAAAAAAGCTTTCAGATTTTGGAAGCTTTTTTGATTATAATTCCCGAAATTTGTAATTCTTGTAACTTAGTCGTTATTCTTAATGACCCTAGACACTTCTATAGAATATATCAAAGGAATCGGACCTGAAAGAGCCAAACTCATTAAAAATGTGTTGGGAATTTCTACTGTGGAAGATTTTCTCCATTTCTATCCTATCCGTTATCTGGATAAGAACAAAGTCTATCAGATCTCTCAACTCCGGGAAACCAATCTTGAAGTTCAGCTTAAAGGTAAGATCATTCAGCTTCAGGAAATTCAGACGGGAAGAACTAAAAGATTATCCGCAAAATTCAATGACGGAACCGGAACAATGGATCTTGTATGGTTCCAATACTCCAAATGGATGAAAGAGCAACTTCCCGTAAATAAAGAAATTTTTATTTTCGGAAAGATCAATATTTTTAACAATCAGTTTTCTATGCCTCATCCTGAGATAGAAATTGAGGAAAAAAAAGAGACTGATAATCGTCTGAGACCTATTTATCCCAGTTCTGAAAAACTGACCAAACGTGGATTAAACCAGAAATTCTTTCAGGCTATTCTAAGTAGCATCTGTAAGGAAATTCCGAATCTTATTGAAGAAAACTTACCGGATTACCTGATCAAATCCATGAAGTTTCTTTCCCGTCAGAATACTTATCTTAATATTCATTTTCCCAAAAACCTTGAATATTTTGAGAAAGCGGATACCCGTTTAAAATTTGAAGAATCTTTTTTCTTTCAGCTAGGCTTCGGACTTAAAAAGCTTCACCATAAAACCCAATCTTTTGGAAATCCATTCCCTGTAGTCGGTGATTATTTTACCGGTTTTTATGAAAATTCGCTTCCTTTTAAACTCACTAATGCTCAAAAAAGAGTACTTAAGGAAATTCGTCAGGATATGAGGAAACCAATTCAGATGAACCGTCTTTTACAGGGTGACGTAGGTTCTGGGAAAACTATGGTGGCTCTTCTTACGATGCTTATAGCAATGGATAATGGCTTTCAGAGCTGTATGATGGCTCCCACCGAAATTCTGGCTCAGCAGCATTTCAATTCTATCAGGGATTTGTTAGACGAAACAGGTATTACAGTAAGTCTTTTAACAGGTTCTACCAAAGCTTCAGAAAGAAAAATCATACATGAACAACTTGAAAACGGAGAACTCTCCATATTAGTAGGAACTCATGCGATACTTGAAGATAAAGTTAAATTTAAGAATCTGGGATTGGCGATTATTGATGAACAGCATCGATTCGGTGTAGCACAAAGGGCTAAACTTTGGGCTAAAAACAAAATTCCCCCTCATATTCTGGTCATGACCGCAACTCCTATTCCAAGGACTCTTGCCATGAGTTTTTATTCTGACCTTGATGTATCGGTAATCGATGAAATGCCTGTAGGAAGAAAACCTATTATTACAGCACACAGAAGAGAAAAAGACAGGATTACCGTTTATCAGTTCTGTAAGGATGAGATTGAAAAAGGCAGACAGATTTACTTCGTATATCCCCTGATTGAAGAATCTGAAACCCTGGATTACAAAAATCTTATGGAAGGTCTGGAACACATTATGGATTATTTCTCCGAGTATAATGTCACTATGCTTCACGGTAGAATGAAACCTGACGAGAAAGATGCTGCAATGAATTATTTTGCATCCGGTAAAGCAGAAATTATGGTAGCCACCACAGTTATTGAAGTTGGGGTGAATGTTCCCAATGCTTCTGTAATGGTTATTGAAAGTGCGGAAAAATTTGGACTTTCTCAGCTTCATCAGCTCAGAGGACGTGTGGGACGCGGGGCTGAACAAAGCTATTGTATTCTTATGACCTCAGACAAACTCACTACGGAAAGCAGAACCCGAATCAAAACAATGACCGAAACCAATGACGGATTCAAAATATCTGAAGTGGACATGCAGCTGAGAGGCCCGGGAGATATTTTAGGGACCCAGCAAAGCGGAGTGGTTGACTTTAAAAAACTTGATCTGGCCAAAGATTCTGACATTATAAAAATCACTAAAAAAGCTGTAGAAAGAATTCTCGAAGTCGATCCCCTTCTAAGCAGAACAGAAAATCTGGTTATTAAAAATTACTATGTGAAATACTATAAGGGTAAAAACAAGTGGAGTAAGATTTCCTAAAATAAAAAACCGCAGAAAAAA
>NZ_JALAHD010000126.1 GCF_022712095.1 Chryseobacterium sp.
ACTTATTTTCATTTCCATAATACTTGGCATGTAGTTTAGGGATATAAACTATTGTAATATTGGGAAATTGTGTAAAATAATCAAAATCTTCTTTTTTAAAACTTTTGCTTACATCATTTTCATTTTTTCCAAAACCTATGATGATATGGACACTGGAATTATTTAAATGTGTTTTGAAGACCTCATTTTTAAAATATGGGTCTAATTGAATAAATGGTGATAGAATTAAGAGGTATTTTTCGGAGTTATAAATTATATCATATATTTTTTCACTTAATTCTTTTCCGGTTAAAAAATTCATTTTAATGTTTTTGTGATTTTTAAGATATAAAACATTTTTTAGAGGACAAATGTTAATATCAAGTGGGTATTAAAGATAATAATTTAATCTTAAATTGCTATATAAATTTTTAAAATTATAGGGTGAATCAGCTGAGATCATGAAAAATAAATATAGTCGAAATCAAATTTTCTATACCGAGCTTGCGTAAAAATCACTCTTGTTTTCTTCTGACCTGCGTAAAATTCACTCACCTTATGGTAAAACATGTGTAGAATAGTATCAGGTGAATCACCCAATTTAATATTTAACCTGCGTGAAAATTACCCATGTTTTCTTCTGGCCTGTGTAAAATTTACCCACCTTACGGTAGTACCTGTGTATAATAGTATCAGGTGTATTCTCACAATTTGTTCATATTTAACCTGCGTAAAAATTACCCATGTTTTCTTTCTACCTGAGTAAAATTTACCCACCTTATTGCAGGACGTGGGTAAAAACGATACAAGTTGTAGCTAAAGGTGAGTAGAATAGATACAACCCAATGAAAAACCTGAGTGAAAATTACGCAGGTCTTCCTTCCATGATTCACCATCTTTTTTCTTTCAATAGCAGAAAATCTCATTATATAATTTAATTTATTGATTTGTAGTTGGTTATTTGTTTTTTTTAGAGCTCTGAAAAAGTAGGCGATTTTCCGGAGCAAGATGTGTCTTTGTATATACAAACTTTTCAAGTTGTATGATCCAAAGACGATCTTGCCTTTTTTGCAAAAAGGGGAAAAAACTTCGGAACTCGTTTTTTTTATTTTGGGAAAATCAGGTACAATCATCCAGAATAGCCCAGTACATTCTTTTTTAATCTCCAGATCTTCCAGATAAGTCCAGCGTGTTCTTTTTTAGCCCACGCCCGATGAATACTATTGCTTTCAGTGATTTTATGCCCCAATTTTGCAAAAGAAATTTTAATCAAAACAAAATGAAAACACTGATTTATTTTTCTGTCATTTTTTTAAGGGACAATATTACCCCTTACTTACCAAGAAGCGAAGAACTATTTTTTTTGATAAAATCTCGACTATTTATTTACCATAGGAAAAACTAGAAATGGAAAAAGATGGAAAAGAAGACCTAATTATCATAAGAATCCAAAAATCCAGAAAAGAAAACTGGAAAAGGATCTGCTCAGAAAAGCAAATTTCCCTGACTAGCCTGCTTATCCATTCAGTAGAGAACAGAATTCTGGATAATGAAAGACGAAAGGTAATGGCTTTCATTGAAAAACAGGATAATATTTTTATCAAGATAGAAACCAATATTAACCAGATTGCAAGAATCGTGAATGGACAAAAGTTTATTTCTGAAGAGGGATTGAAGGATTTCTTGAATAAGCTTTCTGAAATTGAAAAATTGAAGAGAGAGCAGAATATGATCTTTTCCAGAATCTATTCAATGCTTGCAAGATGATTGTGAAGATCATGGAGCCTGCGAGATCAGGTTTTCCCGGAGTACAGTATAATGATAAAAAAGTAGAGAAAGGCTCCGGAGAATTGATGCTGATGAAAAACTTTCCATCCTTCATTAATGAAAACAGCAGTCAGGAGGAGATAAGAGATTATTTTAAGTCAGTTTCAAAGAATGAAAGGGTCAAGAAGCCTCAGTTTCACGCTGCTATTTCTACGAAGTTTCAAGAGCATACCAAAGAAGAGCTCACGAAAATTGCGGAAAATTTTATGGATGAGCTGGGATATGGGCAGCAGCCCTATATAGTAGTTTTCCATAGTGATACGGAAAATAATCACATACACATTATTTCAACCCGTGTAGACAAGCAGACAGATAAGAAAATTAATGACAGTTATGAAAAGCTCAAAGCCCAGAAAGCATTAAGCCTGACAATGGAGAAGCTGTATGCAGTAAACTCGCAGGAGCAAATAGGAAAATTACTGGGTTACCGATATGGTTCTCTTAAGCAACTGGAACTGCTTTTGGAAAGAAGTGGATTTAAGCTTATTCAAAATAAGAATGATGAGAATGCTCTGGATATTTTGAAGAACGGAGTTCGGGAAAAAACAATTAATGCTACCGAACTAAACTTTAGTAATCATAGAAATGATTCCAGAGCAAAGCAGCTTAAGGCGATTTTCTCAAAATACAAAGAACTGTACTCGTGCAAAGTGTTTAAGATTGAAGACCATAGAGCACAAGAGGCTATGTTACCGGAGGAAAAGCTAAAAACAAAAATGCTCCCTAAAATTGAATTTGAGAGTGAACTTCAGAAAAAATTGAGAGATGTCTTTGGGGTTGATATTATATTTCATATTTCTAATAAAGAAAAATCAGCTGTCGATCTTAAACCTTTCGGATATAGTTTGATTGACCATAAAACAGGATCGGTGTATAAAGGAAGCGATATTTTGAAAATGAATGAGTTGTTTGAATTTACCGCTGAAACTATTGATAAAAAGCTTTTTGAAGGGCTAAAGGATTACAATATAGCTGATGAAGCTTCTAAAGAGATTCTGATAGAATATTTAAAGCGCCAGAATCCTAATGGTGTGCCAAAAGATTTTATACTTTTTGAAACTAAAAAAAGGAAGAATAGAGAAGTATTTGGATCTGTTAGGAGGGATGTAAAGCAATATGTTAAAACACAGAGTCCAAAAGATGTTCATATTATAAAATCTAAGGACGATAAATATTACGCTATTCACTCAAAATTACATTATGTAGGAGAGCTGGAACAGCTAATAGGAGAGAGAAGCTATCAAAGTTTTTTAAATCCAAATCTATACCAGCAGCAGGTTTCAGTAAGCCAAAATGAACAGCTTACAAAAGAGCTGAGTAAAAGTATCAATGATTTGATTTTTCAATTCAGTAAATCTTCAGGAGGATCTGGAAAAGATCCTGCGGAGGAGGAGCTTAAGAAAAGGCGTAAAAAGAAAAATCGATAAACCGGCCGAGGTTCGGCTTCCAGTTAACATAAAGGCTAAATACCTACAATTACCAAGTAGCAACCATACTATGATTATCACGTTCGCCACCCAAAAGGGCGGAGCGGGGAAAACCACGCTTGCCTTAGCATTTGCCAATTATCTGTCTGTAGTATCTGAAAGAAAGATTAATGTGTTTGACTTTGATTATCAGAAGTCTTTCTTTAATAAATGGAAAGAAGATGAATATTCTGTTTTGCCTAAGCTGTATGATGTGGAAGTTATAGGAGATGAGGATGAAGAACAGCCTTTTGCAGATTTAGAAAAAATTATTGACTTAAAGGAGAGTAAAGAAATCTACCTGTTTGATTTGGCGGGTACACTCGATCAAAAATACAGTGATCTACTCATTTACAGCGATTTTATCATCATTCCCTTTGAATATTCTGATGTATCTGTAAAATCTACTCTGGTATTCAAAAACCTGTTGGGACTTCTTGAAAGTGAGGCAGAGCGGATCTTTATCCGTTCCAAATATGACAAAGGCTATAAATATCTCAACCAAAAGGAAATGGATATAGAAATCTCAAAATATGGAACCCTGATTGAAAGCCCCGTATATAAGAGAAACTGTCTACAGACCATTGATACCCGAAAGCTTACTTATGAACAAAAAAATGCTATAAAAAGACCATTCAATGAAATCATAGACCAAATTAATGAAGCACTGCAAATTACCCTTTAAGGCTAGTCACTTAGTAAAAACAAAATCAAAAATAAGAAATGATAAAGTATTCACTAATTCTATTAGGACTTTATTTCCTGTACTATGCCGGAAATATCCTGTATGATCTGTTTTTAAGGAAAGAGAAAATCATACATGTAGATTTAACTGAGGAATTTTCACTTGGTGATTTTTCCAAAACTCGTGACCAGGTTCCGACTTCCATTGGAATTGAAGATGTTGAAAACATCCGAACTCCCCAATCCTTTTTGAAAAGTGAACTTAACCTTCCAACACAATCCTCCAGTGAGCAGCAACCGGATTTGGAAGACTTAAGGAAAAGATTTGAAGCTGAACAGGATATTGATGATATGCCTTTACCAGCAAAAAACAACAGCGTTCCGACAGTAGAAGAAAAAAAACAGCCAGATCACGCCAACCAGTCTCAGCCTGTATCTAATATGCCAGATCAGGATTCTAAGAGCGAAAAAAAGGAGAAAACTAAATCCCACTGGAAAGAGCTCCTGAATTTATCGGAGACAACTGTTCAAATGGTCGCTAACTACGATGGACAGAAAGTCTACCACTCTATAATTTAAGCAAAAAACACTTCAAAAATTACCCTGTATGATCCTTAACCCATAAGGATAGCATACCTCTTATGCCCAATTCTAAGCATAAAATCTAACTCTGATAATAAAATTTAATCATTATGAATCACAAATTTAAATGCCATCAGGTGGTAAAAAAGTTATTGACAGCCTGTGTAATTCTTCTCGCTATCACTCCTGCATTTGCCCAGGGAGGAGCAACGGCTATTTCAAATGCAGCCAGTGATATTAAGGACTATTGGGACCCCATTAAACTGATTTTGAAAGCCGTGGGCGGATTAGTTGGCTTCATTGGAGGTCTTAGAGTCTATAACAAATGGACCAATGGGGATCAGGATGTGAACAAAGAAATCCTTGGTTATGGTGGAGCGATGATCTTTCTGATTGTAGTTCCGGAATTCGTAACCTCATTCTTTGCATAAGTCATGGGATTCTACCTATACAAGGGGCTGAAAAAGCCTCTTGTATTCTTCGGACTCAAAGGCAAATATATTTTTTATGCCGTGGGTGTTATCGGAGGCGGAGTCATTGCAGCGCTCATATTGTCCAAGTTCGGACTATTGGGCTCTTTACTGGGGCTTTTAGCGACCGGAGGAGGTGTTTATCTGATCTTCAGAAGACAGGACAAATACGGACTGTACGATAAGACTAAAAATAGTAATCAAATTTTCATTTTTCCCAAAAGGATAAACAATAAAAAGCTTTTACAGAAAGGTGAAACCAAAAGTACATACAATCTATCAGAAAATAAATAATTCCGTATGAAAACAAAAAAACAAGCATTTACTATTCCTTTCATCGGCTATGACTATGGGGGAAATTATAATTGGGGTTTTGATGTTCTTTTCGGGCAGTATGGAAATCCTATTATAGGCATCAGGCTTAGAAATATGGTGGAACAGTACTCAGCAGATCCGGATCATTATCTCCATTTCCATACGGTTTTGAATCAGGTAGTATCCATTATCGGAGAAGGAAGGATTGTTCAAAAGCTTGATATTTTCGCCAAAAAAAGATACACAGCTGAGAAATCCAATCAGTTTTTGCAACAGAAATACTCCGAGCATTTTGACGGGAGACTTTTCAAAACCATTGATACGGTACTTCTGTTTACAGATATTATTAATGATAAAATAAAGAAAAACGGCCGGTCAGCGACCGGTGGCAATATAACAGAAAAGAGCTATAAAGAACTCCGGGACAAATGCCAGAAGGTGTTTATGCTTTTAAAACAAAATAACTGTGAGCCGGAGTTCTTATTTGAAAAAGACTTTGAGTATTACCTGTCCGGAGTTTTATCCATGCAGCTTACAGATACTCCTACGTATGATAATATCAAAAGTACTCAGGAGTATTTGCAAATAGGAAGCAGGTTTGTTAAGAATATTTCTTATGTCGATGTTGAAAAGATTGATTTACCCTCTGAAATAGAACCATATTCTCTATTGGGAGGAAATGGAGCTGCCGGAGAAACGGCAGTAGATAATTTCACTTTTATAGGAGAGCTGGAGGATTACGAAACGATTATCTACAACCAGGTCATTACCATTCCACATCAGGCACAACAGCAAAGGGAACTTGACAAAAAGAAGAAAAAGCACGAAGGTGCTGCCAATAATTCTCCTTCCAATGCCATTATTGCTGAGGAGATTCAGACTCTGCTCCATAATATCGCTATAGATGGACAGTTGGTTGTCAATGCCCATTTTTCCATTTTGTTTTCTGCCCCTACGCTGGAAAAAATGGAAAATATCCAGTCCATGATTGAGAATAAGCTATTTACCAAAGGGATTATTGTTTCGAAGAATGCCTACAATCAGCTTGAACTTTTCAGGGCAGCTCTTCCGGGTAACGCTACAGAGCTTAGGGAATATGATCTGTTTATGACGACAAGCGAAGCTGCGCTTTGTTTTTTTTTTAAAGAAAGCTACCCATTGAGTGAAGAAAGCAGCTTCTACCTAAGATTTACAGACAGGCAAGGTGTTCCCATAAAAGTTGATCCTGCGGATTTACCGATGAAAATCGGAAGAATCAATAACCGGAATAAGTTTGTGCTGGGACCCAGCGGATCAGGCAAGAGCTTTTTAATGAATAATATCGTAGAGCAGTATCTCACCTATAATTATGATGTTGTGATCGTGGATACAGGAGATTCTTACTCGGGAACATGTATGTACAAAGGTGGGCGATATATTCAGTATACTGAAGAAAAGCCAATTACGATGAATCCTTTTCTGATGGATAAGAAAGAGTTCAATATTGAAAAAATAGAGTTTTTGACTAATCTGATCTTTCTCATCTGGCAAGGACCGGATGCTATGATGACCTCTGCACAGAAATCCATATTGGACAATGTACTGATGTCCTATTATCATACTTATTTCAACTCAGGAACAGAATGGTATAAGCATAAAAGCTCTGAAGAACTAATGCTCTACTTAAGTAAATATAATATTCATGAAGAAGATATTCTTGCAGAGTATGAGGATGAAATGGTGGATAGGCATAGTTATTATGATGTACTGGGAATAGCTTTCGATGCCGATTCTGATGAAGTTAAAGAAGCCTTTAGAAAATTGGCCATTGAATATCATCCGGATAAAAACATGAATAATCCTGATTATGACAGTGAAAAATTCTATAAAGTCTATGAGGCTTACGAAACTTTGAGCAGTGAAGAAAAGCGCAGGGCTTATAATGAAACCCTACTAATGATTATTCAGGCTAATGAAATTATAAAAAAGCCCAAAGATCCGAGGGAGTGGAATGAATCTTTTAAAAAGGCTCTCATTAAAAAAATTAAGGAACTGGAAGAAAGGCTCAATACAAGAGAGCTTTCCTTCAATGGATTTTATGAGTACTGCGACAAATTTCTGCCTCTTTACCTTGGTAATAAAAAGCACAGAATAACGGAAAGAGAATTTAATTTAAGGACCTTCCTGTTTGTTCTAAGGGATTTTTACAAAGGCGGAAGATATGAAACAACACTCAATGAAAGTGCTGACAATACGCTATTTGATGAGCCTTTTATTGTTTTCGAAATTGATAATGTGAAAGATAATCCCAAGCTTTTCCCCATTGTAACGCTTATCATTATGGATACTTTTATCCAGAAAATGAGACTCAGAAAAGATCGTCGTAAAGCCCTTATAATCGAAGAAGCATGGAAGGCGATTGCATCAAAATTAATGGGTGGATATATTTTATATCTCTATAAGACTGTAAGGAAATTCTGGGGTGAAGCGGTGGTGGTAACCCAGGAACTGGATGATATTATCGGAAATGCTGTTGTAAAAGACAGTATTATCAATAATTCCGATACGTTTATCCTTCTGGATCAGACCAAATTCAAGGACAATTTTGATCGTATAGCGGCTTTATTATCCTTAAATAAAGTAGAGCAGAATAAGATTTTCACGATCAACAACTTAAATAATAAGCAGGGAAGGAGCCGTTTCAAGGAATTTTATCTGAAACGAGGTTCTAAAGGAGAAGTATACGGTAACGAGGTGGCCCTCGAGCAGTATTTAACCTATACTACAGAAAAGCCTGAAAAATCGGCTGTTGAATATTATGTACAAAAGTACGGGAACTATGATAAAGCTCTGGAAATTTTTGTAGAACAGGTTAAGAACTTCGGGGATGATATGGGAAGTATGGTCTCTTTAGTAAATCTGTATAAAAGACCTTTAGATCAGAAGGTTCTTAGGTACTATCATGAGCTTAAGAACAGGAAGGAGAATACCGGTAAAAATATCTTCAAAATCATTTCTCAGGAATTAGAAGATTATAACATCAGTTTTTCGGAATTAGTTAACAGAGAAGTCTATGAATATGAAAAAGTTTAGTTTATTTTTTTTAGGATTCGGAAGCTTACTATATGCCCAAAATACCTATATAGATCCTACGGTAACAGCAGCGATGATCCTGTATTCAGAAAACCTGAAAGCCAAACAGAATGAAGTCATAGAGGAAACTTCCAAGCTGAAAGATGCACAAATGTGGGTAGGAACCCAGATGGTGGCAGCTAATGATATTCAGAACAGAATACTCAAAGGCTTAAAAGAAGTTTCGGGGACGTTACAAAATGGACTTCAGGTAAAAGAAATTTATTCAGAGCTTAATAAGTGCTATAAATATTCTTCTGATGTGGTTCAACTGGCTTCTGCACATCCACAGTACGCCATTTTTGGAACTAAAGCGTCTCAAAAAACGTATGAGCAAAGTTTGAAAATCGTAACAGATGTATCGGATATTCTTTCTTCGGGAGAGCTCAACCTTGCTACGGCAGGTGATCGCTATAAAATTCTGCATAATATTTCGGGAAATGTAAAAAGTCTAAAGCTGTGGCTTCTGTCCATAAAGCTGAGACTTGAAAAGGCTAATAGACTGGGCTTTTGGAACTCTATTAATCCTTTTGCCGGATACATCAATACGGATAAGGCTATTGTTGAAGACATTATGAACCGATACAAACGCAATTTTTAATTTTTTTGTATGAACTCGAAAAATAAGTTTCACCGACTTTATGGGCTCAAAAAAAAGATTTTTCTCCGCCTCTTTATCCCGGTAGTTTATGTGGTATTAACTTCTTCAGGAGGGGGTTCTACCCCTGCCTGGCAGAAAGAAAATGTTTCCTTTCCGATGATGAATATAGAAATTAATGCCACGATGAAAGAGCATGACAGGCAAAAGGAAATGCGAAAGAATCAGGCTCTGAATGCTGGTATTGAGACCACCAACAGAAGCGAATGGAATAGCTTTAAGGATAAGGTTACTAAGGTACAGGACAGGCTAAGGGTTGTTTCATTTGCTCTGCAGGCCATTCCAACCGGAGTAGCGATGAGCAGGGAGGTTAAGAAAATTACTCAAAATCAGGCTTCCATTATTGATGAATTGAGTACAGCACCTTATTCGATTATAACGGTTTTGCCTTCCGGAGTGCAGTATGTGGATGATCTGCAAATGGTGACCCGCCTGATTACAGGAATTATTCTCTCTTACGGAGCGATCAATCAAATGGAAAAATCGGAGCGTAAAATTTTATTGGACTATGCTTTAGGAGAGGTGAAAACCCTTAGCAGGAACTCTACCCACATGCTTTTAAAAATACGTGACATTAAAGCCAAAGTTCTAAGGAATAAGAGAGCTTTCCAATATTATGTCAACAGGGATAGGCAGGTTGTGGAAAATATCATGAAGAATATCAAATCCTTTTAATAAGAAATGAAAAAAATAGCAACCTTCGGAATTATAGTATTTTCTGCGGTTTATGTTAAAAGCCAGCAGATAGTGATTAATGACAAGCTGTTATCCCAGATTACCGTCAATCACGGTGTTCGTTTAGGAAGTGAGCAGGTGTTTTTAGATTCTTATAAAAAACAGAATGAGCTCTATAATGAGATTAAAAATAAGACCGCACAAGTAATTGCTATTCAGGAGTATATCTATCAGCAGCTGAAAAATGTTAATTCAGCCCTTACCCAGAGTAAAAAGCTCATCTATCTCTATCAGTACGTAGGAAAAATCGTAAGCAATTCTAACAAAATGCTTGATTTATCGGTACAACACCCTGAATATGCGGTCTTAGTTTCAAAATATTATAGTGCAATAGGAGAGCAGGTGCTAAAGCTTCAGAAGGAAGTATCGGCGGATATATTAAATGAAAACAAAGACTTTTTAATGGATGCTATGGATCGGGAAATGCTTTTGGAAAAAGTATTTACAAGGGCTAGAAACATCAATGGTAATATTCTCTATATCATTTTACGCTTAGAGAATGCCAAGAAGATCCCTTATCTCTATCAGGTCCCTGTCCTCAGGAACTATATCAATGTCGACAGAGCGATTGTAGGAGATATTATTCAAAAATATAAATACATATTTAATTAAACGATGAAATATCAATTCAGAAAATTAATAGGCTTTTCATTCTTGTTTATAACTATGGGTGTTTTTGCACAAGTGAGTGTAAAGCGCCTGAATGATCCTGCCATTGTTGCCCAACATAAAAGAATGGTTTTTGAAAGCTGGGGAGATTGGCGACCCTATCCCAAATATTTTTTAGGGATTCAAACCAATTTTGCTTACGCCACGGTATGGGGGATGTGGGCTCCAAATATTAATAGAGATTATAAGGATGGAGAGGACATAAGACCACTAAAGCCTACAGGAGTGCAGAATCAGCGATTTGCTCAATTGAAATATGAGGAAGAAGAGGCTAAAAAAATAAAGGCAGCCTCCGATACCATTTATAAAAGGAGCGTTCAGGATTTTGCCCATTGGACGAGTGTTACTGTAGATGCTGATCCGTTGTGGCTCTTGTATTACAAGCGGATGTTAAAGCCAATCACAGAATTTCCTGATACGCCACAAAATTTTATGGAATGGCGGTTGAAAGACCAGGAGGCTTACCAGGCACTTAGTACTACAGGAACACTCAAAAGACTACAGGAGGAGCTTGATCTCATTAAAGAGAAATACGCTATGTCCCGATCTATGGATATGCCAAGGGGAAAACGCTTTATAATGTACCACGAAACACTCTTACGGTGGAGGAAATTTGTACAGGAATTAAGAAAGCAAAATAACAAGACGACCTTTCTTCTGGATTATAAAAATATTTTGAAAGATCATTCTCCTTCTGCATTGCCTTCGGGCTGGACTCCAGCATCAGATAAGCAGCGTGCTGAGCGTATAATGCAACAATACAAACGCCGATATTAAATATGAATAAAAAGCTAACCTTATTTTGTTGTTTACTGGCGATAGTACTCCCAGTAATGGGCTTTGCCCAAACAGACAGTGATTATGGTAATTTACTTCAGTTTTTAAAAGGTGATGGTGCTTTTGAGAAATGGTTTATGGAGGTATTTACAAAGCTCGATACCAGTGTTCAGGATAGTGCAAATGATGCTGCACTGGTTGGAAAGGCCATAGGCGGATTAGGTGCTTTGATGTATCTGGGGTATATGGGATGGCAAATGGCTGCCGGCGATAGGGAATGGGAAATTACGCCTATGCTGAAACCTGTTTTGATTGGCTTTACCCTGATCTACTGGACAGGATTCGTGAATTTGATTCAAGCTCCCTTTGACGCTATTGCAGAACCGGGAGTCGCCATTTTTAGCGATATAGAATCAGAGGTCAATGACTTAAGAGTAGAAAGGTTCAAAAAGCAACAGCAATTATTGGATGCCGTCATAAAACTCAAAGCCAGTGAAGATGCCAAACAGGAGGTTATTGAGAATGCTGGTAAAGATGCAGATGATTCCTGGTTTGATATTAGTGACGGACTGGACAAATTGATCCAGCCTATTAAGGAATGGCAGATCAGAATGCAATTCCAGATGCAAAAATTAGTAGCTGAAGTCATTGAGTTTATATGCCTCTCCATTCTTCGGATTTGTGTCTATCTTATTTTCTTTATTCAGAAGATCTGGGCTTATATACTCATTATTTTAGGACCTATTGCGGTGGGAATGGCTCTTGTTCCGGGATTTGAAAACTCTTTTTACAGCTGGGTTTCTAAATTCATCAACATCAATCTGTATACTTTCGTTGCTTATACCATTATCAATATAGGTCAGCAACTCATTGCTTCCGGTTATACTATGGAAATAGACCGCTACAATACTCTTTTAACAGATGGTACTGTTACCAATTTAGATGCTCTAATGGTCTACATTAATAATTCAGGAATGATCTATAATCAGCTTTTTACATGTGTTGCTTATATCGTTACGGGCATAGGTGTTTTAATGACTCCCACAATTGCTGATACGATTGTAACGGCCGGAGGAGCAGGAGTAATGACCAAAATGAAGAATGCCGCTGGTAAAATGGCGAGTACTGTAAAAACGGCAATACTAGCTGCCAAAACGGGAGGTGTAGCGGCAGCAAAATCTGCTGCGGCAGGCTCTGCATCCGGTAGAGTAAACAGAGCCATGAAAAGTGGAAAATAAATAAAATCCTTAGTGTCTAATTTCTAATTCCTAAAATAAAAATGCTTATCAAAAATATTGAACAAAGAATAAAGATTAACAAGATTGTTTCTCTGGCGAGTATTTTTTTTGCTGTTTTCATTGTGATAGGTGGTTTTTTCTTTGCTTATAAAATCATTGAAGATTCCAGAAAATCCATTTACATATTGGATAATGGCGTTCCGGTTTTGGCCAAGCAAACCGATGTTTTGCTCAACAGACCCGTTGAATATAAAGCTCAGATTGAACTTTTTCACAGATTATTTTTCACGTTGGCTCCTGACGATGCGTATATCAAGGACAATATTCAGAAATCCCTTTATCTGATAGATGACAGTGGAAAGAAAGAATACACCAATTTAAGGGAAAAAGGTTTTTATAACCAGATCATAGCTTCGAGTTCAATGGTTAGTATCCATACGGATTCGATAACCCTAAATCCGGAGCAAAAGAAATTCGTTTTTTTCGGAAAACAGATGATTACCAGAAAGTCATCCATTATTACCCGAAAATTAATCACAGAGGGTTTTTTTGAAGATCTCATCCGCAGTCCTAACAACCCGCATGGTGTGATCCTCAGAAACTGGCGTATCATCGATAATGAAGACATTTCTAATCAATCTAAAAATTCGTACTAGCCATGAACCCTTTATTTAAAAAAACAAGGCGGAAATGCCTGGACTGGATCGTCCATCATCCTAAAAAGTTTTTTACCTATTCGATGATTTTTCTCTCAGTATCCTTTGTAGGTTCTCTGATTCAGGGCATTTTCTTTCCCTTGGGGACGGTATTTAAAATTAAACCTCCCACTCTTTATTCCAAAAGTCAGATGCCCCAGAATCCTAATGTAAACAATGAAAAAGAGATGAAAAAGATTGTGGAAGAGCTTAAAATTCTAAAAGTGAAAAGAGACGGGGAACAACTGCAAAAACAGGACAGTTTGAGGATTGAATATTTGTTTAACCAATATCAGCAATTAAAAAATGACCGATAGCACCGGGGGCAATTTATCTAAAAATCGAAACTCAATGAAAAAACTGAATTTTAAGGAAAAAAAATATGTACTGCCTCTTTTGGCTTTGCCATTCCTGCTTCTTTTTGCTTATGTGGGAGCGGGGTTTACCCAAAAGGAGCCACCTAAGGATAAACCCAAAGAGCTTTCTCTTTCCCTTGGTGAGTCTAAGGATTCTATTATGAGTAAAAATGATGCTTATGATGCATTTTTCAAAAAAGAAGACAACAGAACAATGCTGGAAGGGCTGGATAAAGAGAAGGATAGTTTATTACACTATGAAGACCAGCTATCATTAGCTCAAAAAAGGAAAATAGATTCACTTAAAACCCTATCCAAAAGGCAAAACGAATACGGGTCCAAGGGAAATTCATCCTCTTACTATAATCTGAGGCAAGAGCAGAATAATGACAGAGACTATAAAAGGTCTTCGGAGATTATCCGAATGCTGAACGATAAATCCTATGGGAGAGGGGAAAGCAGTAGTCCTATGGAAAGTCTGGGAGCAAAACCTCGAAATAGAGAGCAAGCTCAGCCTCCTGATCCGGCTAAATATCTTAAACAACAAATGCTGGTGATGGATTCTTTAGAAAAATCACGAGATCCTGAATACCAAAATAAACTCATGGCTGAAGAAAAGCTGAAAGCCAGTAAGGAAAAGCTTGAAGAATTCCTTAATTCAACGTTCAATGTCAGCAAATCAGGGATAAACAGTGAGTTCAATGCTTTTTATAGAGAGAAGGAAAATAGCTTTATCAAAGCGGTCATTGACGAAAATAACAAAGGTTATTTAGGAAGCAGAATTCGGCTGAGACTATTAGAGGATATTTTCGTTGGAAATAAAAGACTAGAGAAAGGTTCTATACTATATGGACAAATCTCTGGGTTCTCGATGCAAAGGGTGAATCTTACTATAGTTTCTGCATTCATTAAAGGAGAAATCTATCCTGTTAACTTATCTATTTACGATGTTGATGGAATGAAAGGACTATATGTTCCGGAGAGCGTTTTTCGGGATATGATCCGGGAAATGGGAAGTAACTCCGTACAGGGAACGCAGATGGATATGGGCGGACAGGGATTTTTCACCAGTATAGGCTCCAAGTTATTCACCTCCACTTCAAAGTCCATTGCCAATCTGATTAAAACCAATAAAGCCAAATTAAAATATGGCTCACAGGTATTTCTGATAGATGAAAAACAAATGAAAGACTCACAAAACCAACAAAAAAAATAAACAGATGAAAGCTCTATTATATACGTTACTTATTTTCATAGCTCAATTTTTTACTGCACAAACTGCTACAAGACAGCAGGCTATTTCGGATTTACCGGAAATAGACATTACTGAAGGAATCAGCCTTCATCTAATTTCTCCGGAACCCATCCAATATGTTGATCTTTCTACTCAGCAGCTGACAGGTGATTTACCATTGAGTCATATTGCCAGGGTCAAAATTACAGATAAGTCTAATGCGACCGATAAAGAGGGAAATAAAAACCTATCTGAACATAGTAACGGAGATCAAATTGGTGTTATTACGGTCGTAGCACAGTCTTTTATTGCCCAATACAAAGCAGTTTATATGGATTCTGAAACCAGGAGTACTATTACCAATGTCCATATTCAACCGGAGGCAATGCAGCCTATAGAGTTTAATAAAATGGTGTTTTCCAATTTTCAGCTTAGAAAATTTGCGCTGAATATTATTCAGACAAAATCAGAAAAAGATCCGATTCGGGAAGAGAAAAATCTTAGACTTAGTGTTCAGCTCAATAATGTCTATGTCATGAGTGATTACATTTTCTTGGATATGACCTTTAAAAACAATTCCAATTTAGGCTATGACATTGAAGCTTTGAAATTTTCTGTGGAAGATAAGCAGATTCATAAGGCTACCAATAATCAGAGTATTGAAATGACCCCGGTTTTTCAGTTGAATGCTCAAAAATATTTTAGGAAAAATTTCCGGAATATTTATGTGTTCAAAAAATTTACTTACCCGAATTCTAAAGTGATGGTGATTCGCCTGATAGAAGAGCAATTTTCCGGAAGAACTCTGGAAATGAAAATCAACTACTCGGATATCCTAAAAGCTGACACCTTCTAAGCAGGCAGAGCCTGTCCCAAATTTTCAATCTCAGTCGCTCAATTTTTTAATTCAATAATTCAATAAAATGCAAGAACAGCAGCATCAGATCAGGATTTACGGATTCCTGCAAAAAGTAGTGTATGCCGTAGTTGCGTTGGATTGTGCATCACTATTTTATCTGCACGCAGATATTCCTGTACTCTCGAATTTACTTAGGAACTTTTCTAAGATGAGCTTTATTTATCCTCCTGTAAATGCCAAATTTGCTACACTTATTCTGATAGGATTGGTTGCCATCGGTACAAAAGCCAAGAAAAAGAAAGATTTAAATATCGCTGTAGAAATAATAGTTCCTATGGTACTGGGGCTTATGATGATGTTTTCTTCTTTGGTTTGGCAAAAAGAAGCCGGAGATTCTTCATTACCTAAAATCTTTCCGGGAATGCATCTTTATCAGGTTGTTTATGCTTTTCTTTCTTTTCTGGGAGCGGTGATCCTTCAGATGGGAGCAGATAGTATTTCCAAACTGATGCAGCAGAAAATGGGAAAAGATAGATGGAATGTGGAAGAAGAGTCTTTTGATCAAAATCAGGAGCTTGTACAATCTGATACCAGTATCAATATTCCCTATATATTTTGGTATGGAGGTAAAAAGCATGATGGTTGGATAAATATCGATCCGTTTCGAGGGACAATGGTCATTGGCGTTCCTGGCTCCGGTAAATCTTTTGGTGTGATCAATCCCGCTATCAGACAGATGATAGCCAAAGGATTTTGTCTTATGATTTATGATTTTAAGTTTCCTGATCTGGGGCAGATTGCCTATTATCATTATTTATTACGTCAAAATAAACTTGCAAAGTCTGGGAAAAATGGAAGCGGAACTTCCGCCTTCCATGTTATCAATCTTAATGAGGTTGAAAAATCCAGAAGAGTAAATCCTTTTAAAAAAGAATATGTAAAGACTCTGGCAGAGGCGCAGGAGATGGCAGAAGCTATGGTATCTTCTCTGCAAAAGGGGAGTACCAGTTCCGGAGGAGGATCTGATCAGTTCTTCACCCAATCGGCAATTAATTTCCTTTCCTCCTGTATTTATTTTTTTGCTACCCACGAAAACGGAAAATATTCGGATTTACCTCATATCCTTTCTTTTATGAACAGAAGCTATAAGGAAATTTTCGATACACTTTTTAATCATGAGGAGCTGTATTCTTTATTATCACCCTTTAAATCAGCTTATGAAAATAAGGCTTTTGACCAATTAGAGGGGCAGGTAGGAACACTAAAGATATTTTTGTCCAGACTGGCTACTAAGGAAAGCTTTTGGGTGTTTTCAGGTGATGAAGTGGAGCTGAAAATAACGGACCGGAATAACCCTTCCATTATTATTCTAGCTTCAGATCCAGGGACTCAGGATATTAATTCCGCCTTGTATTCTTCGGTACTCAACAGGACACTGCGTTTAATAAACTCCAAAAACAATCTACCGGGAGGTATTATTGCTGATGAGTTTCCAACGATTTACATTCATAAAATTGATAATGTCGTTGCCACAGCAAGAAGTAACAGGGTTGCCGTAATGTTAGGTCTTCAGGAACTTCCACAACTTCGTCAGTTTTACAAGAAGGAAGTAGCGGATACTATTTCTGCTATTGTCGGAAATATTCTTTCCGGCTCTGTAAGAGATAAAAATACACTTGACTGGCTTGAAAAGCTTTTTGGTAAAATAAAACAGAAATCATACTCCCAATCAATCTCTCAGCAAGGAACAACCACCAGTATCAATGAGAAAATGGATTTTATGATTCCCGCAGGAAAAATAGCAGCACTTAAAACCGGGGAAATGGCTGGGATTATTGCTCAGGGGGAAGAAAATAATACCGAAGAATATAAAACTTCTGCGATAAATGGTAAGATCAATTTAAATATGAAAGCCATTAAAGAGGAAGAAGGGCATTATGTCACAATGCCGACTTACTACTCTTTTGTAGATAAAGCAGGAGTTAATCGTAAAGAAGAGGTCCTGATGACCAATTTTAGAAAAATTAATAAAGAAGTGGAATTAATCGTCAGAGAATTAGTAAAAGCATAATTATGATACAGAATATAATAATAAGTGCCAGGCTTTACAAGATGGTTCTACCTATTTTCCTATTAATAAGCAGTTTTATGTCTGCCCAATTCAACACACTCTCACCCTTGCAGCCAAAGAAAACCGAAAGCTCGAAGATAACTGAAACGGCAAAAGAGGATGAGCAGTTAAACAAAAAAAATGGAAAAAACTTTTGGAAAAACATCTTTAATACAACCACAAAAACGGATTTGAAGAATGAAATTGATTCTTTAAAGATACTACTAAAAGAATACAGCCATGAAAACAATTCCAGAAGAGACTTTCAAAGAATAAAAGATTCTTTACTTCTGGTGACTCAGCTTAGGTCTGAGATAAAAAGAGAGGATTTGAAAAATCAACCCTCCAGGGCTTTATATGATTTTGTAGAAGAGCCTAAAGAACAATTATCAAAAGTTGTAATGCCTCTACGTAATACGATGAGTATCACATCTCCTTATGGAACGAGGATACATCCTATTTTAGGTACAAAGAGAATGCATGGAGGCATTGATTTAAAAGCTCATTATGAAAATATATATGCAGTAATGGATGGTGTTGTAACGGCCAGTGGCTGGGACCCTGGTGGCGGTGGCAATTATATTAAAGTACGGCACTTTAACCGCTTTGAAACGGCTTACCTGCACTTATCGGAGAACTATTACAAAGTCGGAGAGCTGGTGAAAGCCGGATTTATCATTGGAAAGAGTGGTAATACCGGAAATTCTACAGGGCCTCATTTACATTTTTCGGTAAAAGAATTCGGACAAAGCATTAACCCTGCTGATTTTCTAAATGATTTAATAAGAGCCAGTAACCTTATGGTAAACCATCCTAATACCAGTACAGCATTATACAAACCCTACTAAATAGATTAAAAAAATGAAAAATAACAATTTACCCACAGATCAGCTGAAGAAATATGGAATTATTGACCAGGACAATACATTTTCCAAAAAATTAAGTCCTGAAGATATTCAGAGGTTTTTACAGGGATATACAATCGTTGCGGACAATGATAAAAGAAGAGCCACTTTTCAGCTCGTTGAGAACAATAGCCGGCTTAATGTCATTTTTTTAGAACGTGATAAAAATCTCTCGGAACTCCTTGAAAACAGTGAAAAGAGAATTGAATACACTGATATAAAAGAAGTCTCAAATAAATTGCCTCCCGGGTTTCCGGGACTTGAAAAGAAAGCTTTTGTCTTTGATGAAGAAACGGGAAAAGTATTTGAGTTTGATTTGATTAGACATGCTACTGAACTTACCGCCATCATTGCAGATAAAAAGGATGCTCAGGAACTTGGTCGCTATAAAAATGAGTTATTAAAGCTCAAGGCATTTATTCAGGATAAGTTAGAGCTAGGATTTCCACCTGAAATAGCAAAAGAGATTTCCCGTGATCTGAATATAGTATCAAGAGAGATAGATATTGTTGATGGAATTTTCCAAAAACAGGAAAAATCGGATGTTCAGTTGAATGTAAACGATCCTGATCTCTACCAGGATGGTAACCAAATGAGAGAAGAAGAGGAGCAGGAGCGGGATGAAAAAAGGGGCTTTAGAAGATAGCCCCCCCTGTTGATAAACCTAGTATATAGTAGAATCTCAAAGTAAATAAAATTTAAGAATGGATTTATTTGAAGATTATGAGCTTCTTCCTGAAGAACTGAAGACCGTATGTGATAAATGGCAGCAAAAGGCAATGTACGAAGGACTTGACTATAATGATTGTGCCATTTTTCAGGAAGAATGCGAAGCTATCGGCTATACGTTTGATTACGGGCTGGATGCAGATCCTTTTGATTTACGTGCCATTGATACGGAAGAGCAAAAATTAGAAAATCAGACTATTAATAATCCAAAAAATATGGAATTGGTCAATGATTTAAGCTGGTATGATAAGAATATTACTCCGATGACCCGGGCTTATAAAAATTTTGTGAAAGAAATGAAAAATATGTCGCCAGAACATTTTTTTCAGGATGGCGAAAGAGTTTTTACAAAAAAGGAAGCTCAATTTCTAAAAATCTTTGCCTATAAAGAGGCTAAAAACAAAATGAGTATTCCTTTTTCTGGGAGAAATGAGAAAGAGTTTACCAGCCTAAGATCTAGTGAACCCATCAGTGAATCTGTTAAAAATATAGAATCTAACCGAAATATTGATTCTATAGACAAAGACATCATACAAAAAAACATAGATCTAGTGGAAGACAAAAGATCTGGTCTTGAAAAACTAGCCGATATACTTGACCGTCACTATGAAGATGAGGGAGAAAGTATGTTTATTTTTAAACATCCACAAAGTATTAAGACGTTAGAGTTGGCACTATTTCTTCAAAATGCTGATGAAGCTTTAAAAGAAGAAATCATTTCCTATATTTTTCTAGACCCTCCGAGAGAGCCCGATCGTTATAATTTCGTAGATGATTCTTATGATAGAGGGGAATCTTATTATCTTGAAACAAAGGCTGAATACAAGATTGATAGGCAAAAATATGATCTTTTAATCGAAAGAGCTTACTCGGTATTTGATCAGCACGATTTTGATATTCACATGATTCATGAATCGAATGCTGAAAACTCACCAGAAGCATTCAAGATTTTATTGTATGACCTTTCTAATCGGTTTTCTCTTGAAACGAAAACACTTATTGAAAACAATAATGTAGAAGGATCTAATATGCGGACTGCTGAAAAAACACTATCTCTTTACAGAGAAGAATATAATCCCTATGTAGACGATACCATCGAGGGGTACAGCAGCAGTGAATTAATCAATCTCCCAATACATTACTTGGAGCATTTGTTAGAATTAAAGATAAAACAGTTTGGCAGAGAAGAAAAAGAAGATGATATCATTGCTATGTCTTTTATAGATAGTCAAATAAAGAGACTTCAGATCCTTATTAATAATCAATCAATTTATTATAATCAAACCTCAAACATTATGGAAACACAAAAAGAATTTAATCAGGTACAATACCTAAAAGACCAGATGAAATACCTTGGTTTTGGAGAAGATGAAAAGCTTCACAAAGATTTGGAAAAAGGAATTAAATCAAAGAAAAATGAATTTGAAATTAAATCCTCTTCCGATAAGGCTCTGCCCGGAAATAAAGTAGATTTTATATTGAAATTCAATAAAACTCAAAGTGGTGGTGTTTTTCTTAATTCTTATCACGCAAAATTAACAAATGATAAAAATGAAGAGATGTCCCATAATTTTCCGGTAAACCGTGAAAATACTTTTACCGCCAAGGAAGCTGTAAACCTTCTGGAAGGGCGCAGTGTGAAAATAGAGTTTCTGAATCCCAAGACTGATCAAAAGGAGCCAGCCTTTGTAAGATTCGATTTTAGTGAACCAAAAACTGAAAAAGGAAATTACAAATTCCAGAATTTTTATAAAAACTATGGTATTGATACTGCTGAGATTGTCGAAAAATCCAACCTGGTATTTGATAAGCCGGAGTATAAAGACAGCACCATCAAATCTCTGGAAAAAGGGAATATAGTTAAAGTAAAGATAAAAGAGAATGATCAGGTGGTTGAAGCAAAAGCGGTTTTAAACCCACAATACAAGAATCTGAACCTTTATGATCAGGATATGACCAGGATCAATACCAATAAACCTTTGCAGGGGATGGAGGATGAGAGAGGGCACGATAAGGCCAATGTGAAGGAGCAAAGCATTAAACGATAAAATTATACCTGTCCATTATTTTAAAGCGGCAAGTCTAAGAATGATTTGCCGCTTTTTTAAAATCCTTTAATATGAAAATAAATTTAATACTTCCATACCTGCTTTTTCTTTTCACCATCGGTTCCTGCCATAAAGAAATCAAATCTGATAAAGGAGGAATTGATATTATATCGAACGTCTATTTTGATGCGTCCAAAGGACTGGGTAAAATGCAGAGTTTTCATGTATCAAAACTAAATTACTCTAAAAATGAACTTATAGAAGTGGTTCCTGATCTTTCATTTCCTGAAATGAGTAAGCAAATGTATTATATCAGGGATTCACTCTGCTATCCTTTTGACCTCGTGGAACGTAATCTCATCTTTTCTGACCTTTCTAAGAAGAGGCAGTCTTTTCTGGTTTGGAACAAGAAAGAGGGGGCCGTGTTTTCAAAAGAGTGGATTCCTAACTATAGGAACAGAAGAAATCTATCTGATACGATCTTATTTCAGAAGAAGTACAAGCGCTTTGAGATTAATTCTCCCTGGACTTATACAAGATTTTATATCTATCCAACTGACACAATTTTACCGTATTCACTATACGAGCACGCAGAAATGGATTATCACGGGAGATTGGAGCGTATCGACTCCTATAATAAGAAGGACGACATATTTGTGACCCTTCAGTTATTACCCAGAAAGAACTGGGATGCTGGTGCTAAAGAATTATTTGAATTTAATCATTTTGTAAAAAGCCGAGAAAGTGAGTGAAAATAGCTTAGCATATAAAGATGATGATATTTCCGTAATAGAAGGAAATAAGGACGAACTTATTGTTTTTAAAAATATTAAGGATAAACATTCTTTTTTAGAACTTCTGAAATTAAATAATCAGAATAATAACAGAACTCTTGTTGCGCTTCATTCCGGAGAAAATACCAAAAAGTTTATGGGCAAGTATCAGAACTATACTGGTAAAATATTTCTTTGTCTGGATGGAGACAGAGCGGGAAATATGATGACCCTTAAAATTCTTACAGACATGAATGGAAAGAATATAAAGGATATCCGTCCATTATATGGAATCTCAGAAAACGGGAATCAAAATTTAAGTGAATATTTAGAAAACAAACTAGGAGTTCAAAAGAAAAATACTATTTTAGTCGAACAAAGAAAATCACAAGATGGATACATTAATACTAGATCAAACGGAATTTCCGACACTCAGCACTTGGGAACCGAAGCTTCTGAACGAAGTTCTGGAAAACCTATCCCAAACAGCCAATCCGAGCAAAACGGAAATAACCAAGGAGGACAAACTATGGGCAGCAACCATGTTGGAAATGGACTTGCAGGCACAGGGTGGAGTGATTTGGGAAATGCAGCAAGAGAAAGACCCTCTTCTGGAGCACAACCGCAAAATGATGAAGAAGATGAAGGAAGAAAACATTCCGTGGGCGGAATCATATCCGGGAGAACTTTATCCGACAGAACAGGATCAGAATTAAATACATCCCATAAAAATAATGAGGATGTAGCCATTCTTATTTCAAAATATAAAGGGCAGAAAGTTAATAATGAGCAGGTTGCAGAAATTGTTTCTGCAACCTGCTTTGTTTCAAGGGATCGCAAAATTATTCTAAGTGAAAATTTTAATCTAACAGATGATCTGAAAGATATTTGTAGTCAGTTCAAAAGTGGTGGTACTGCGAAAGAGGGTAGAGGAATATTAGATGAATACTACACTGATTCAAAGATTGTAGATGCTATCCGTAATTTAATCAAAGATCAGTTTAAAAACCGACAGGAAATTTCGGTATTGGAACCCAGTGTAGGAACAGGGAACTTTCTCTATGCTGCAAAAGAGTTGGGAGTAAAGACAAATGTTACAGCCTTTGAAATTAACGAGACCACAGCGAAAATTGCAAAAGTCTTTCATCCTGAAGCTGATATTCATCTCCGTTCCTTTGAAACTGAATTTATTGATGAAAGGGGTAATAAAAGGGAATTCTCTGAAAAATATGATTTGGTTATTGGTAATCCACCTTACGGGGAACACCGAGGGCTTTACAAAGGTTTGGGAGAAGAACCGAAAATCTCAAAATATGAAGATTATTTCGTTAAACGTTCTTTAGATTCTTTAAAACCAGATGGTATTTTGGCAATGGTGCTCCCTTCTGGTTGGCTAAACAGACAAAGCCAATTAAAAAATGCGCAGTTAATAGAGGGATTTCGTTTACCAAGTGGAGTTTTTGCCGGAACTGGTATTGGTACGGATATTATTATTCTAAAAAAGGATTCGCAGAAAATTTCCAGAGATATTTCCGATTATTTTGAAATTAATCCTGAAAAAATATTGGGTGAAACCCGAGAAAAGACTAATCGTTTTGGACGAAAAGAAAATTATGTTCACGGAAATTTAGAAGATGCCTTATTAAAAATAGAGCGGCTGCGAGGCAAAATTGAAGTTGAAAGAATCGGGAATCTTTTTGAAGATTTATTTCTGGAAGCTGAAGAATCTAAGATCATCTTAAAAAACAAGGATTCGGAGGACAAATCGGAAAGTATTACAGAGACTAAGCCAGATGAAGTATACCTTACTGAAACCCATGAAAAAGTTGAACAAGTACTTTTGGCTCTTAATGCTGTAAAATTTAAATCTCCTGCTATTACAAAGGAGATTGATAAATATAAGGAACTTCAATCCCAAATTACCAATGAATCTCAGAAGTTCGATCAAAATCGAATTGATGATATTCTTCAGAGAGCGGATAAGATTATTCAGTCTTATAGTGGAAAAAATACGGAGTATAGAATTCAGACCCAGGTAGAGCTTAAAAAAGGAGTTCTAAAATACCAATTCCTTAAATCTGATGATATTGTAAATACTTCGCTCCAAAACAGCTCTGAGCTTTCTAAGCAGCAGATTGAGGCATTTCAGGATACTTCTTATGATGGGACTTTACATAATCACGGAAAGCACTCTCAATTTGCCAACTATATTGGAGGAAAATGGGTACATGATTTTTACTATGCTGAAGGGAATATTTATGCTAAGCTCCAACAGTTAGAAAAAGATAAAGATATTATCGGCTCCGGCACTGCCGGTCAATATGAAAAACAAAAGGCATTATTAGAAAGTGTTTTGCCTAAGGCAAAATCATTGGATGAGATCTTTATCAGCCCGAATCATGAGTTTATACATCAATTTGATTTGGGGTATATAGAGAAAGATCAGTGGAATTCTAGTACAAGACAAACGGAAGCAGTCATGGTATCTTACAATCTAGCTGAAAAGTTTAAAGATTTTGTCGGAACGTTATCCAGTGAGGCTTTTGCTGGTTCTTCAGCATGGGAAGTCCGAAGTTTTGTAGACAATGAGACCGTTACAGGAAGTGATAAAGAAAGAAATGCTTTAGTTCGTGAAAGGAGAAAAGCTGCTGCCAATGATTTGTTTTATAAATTTTTAAGGGAAGAATTATCAGATGAATTAAGGGAGCGCTTTGTAAAAGACTTTAACAGAAACTATAATAATATCCATGTTCCGGACTATTCCAAATTTCCGTTATTTTCTAAAATCCATAAGAATTTTAGAGGACGTGAGTTAAAATTAACTGAAGTTCAGAAAGCAGGAATCGGAAGACAAACCACAAAAGGTGTTGGATTATTAGCCCACGAGGTTGGTTTTGGAAAAACCTTATCAGGAATACTGTCTATGCACGAAGCGGTGGAACGTGGAAATGCAAAAAGACCACTTATTGTTGTTCCCAACGAGAGTATTCTTAAACAATGGGTAGAAACGATATTTGAAACAATTCCTAATGCTAAAATGAATGTGCTGGGAAATCTTGGTAAAGATTACGACCTATCAAAGTTTGATAATAAGGATGGGGAAATTACTATAGTTACCTACGAAGGTTTTAATAATATTGGTTTTTCTGAGAGCATTACTCAGGAACTGGCTTCCAAATTTTCTTACATTTCAGAAAGTGAACTGAAAAGCGTAAATGCCATCAGCGAAAGAGATTTTCAGAAGGAATTGGAAAAAGAAAAGGAGGTGGAAGGAAAGATGAAGCGTGGCAAAATCTATGACTGGGAAGATTTTGGATTTGATCACCTTACTTATGATGAAGTACATAATGCCAATCATATTGTAGGAAAGGTTAGAGTTGAAGACCGTAGATTTGCTTCGGATTTCAGGAGCCAGAACCAGCAGACATCAAAACTGGGAATTAATACGTGGATGGCTGCGCAGTACATTCAGGATAAAAATAATGGTAGAAACATAACGCTGCTTTCGGCTACACCTTTCACCAATAAACCTCTGGAATATTATTCAATTTTATCCCTGATCGCTAATAAACGTCTCGAAGAGTCTGGTTATTTTAATGTCAATAATTTTTTTGAGACCTTTATGGAAGCGGATAATGATATGGAGATCGATGCCCGAGGAGATGTAAAATTCAAAGCTAATGTTCGACGGTTTAAAAACAATTCTCTTTTCCAGCAGTTACTGTCTGAATTTATTGACATCAAAGGAGAAGAAGATAATCCGGAGCTGAAGCGGCCTAACAAAATCAATAAAGAATATAAAACTGAGCAAAATGATCTAACGAAAGAGCAATATGATTTGCTCAACGAGAGTTTTAGCGAAACGGAGAAAGGAGCAATCCTTACTCATATTCTCAATGCCCGATTGATTGCTATTTCTCCATATCTCTCGATTTATTATGAAGAGGAAGTACCTACTATAAAGGAGTTTATAGAGAATTCCCCGAAGCTTAAACAGACAATGGATCTGATCCGCCAGAATAAGAAAGATATACCGGATGCAGGGCAAATTATTTATTCAGAATTAGCTGTTGGAGAATTTCCAAAATTAAAAGAATATCTTGTACAGGAAGTCGGTTATAAGCCCGAAGAAATCGGAATTATTACCGGAGCGACAAGTAAGCCTAACAGGTTAAAGATTCAGGATGATTTTAATTCAGGGAAAATAAAAGTAATCATCGGTAGTGAAGCCATTCAGGAAGGGATGAACCTTCAGGAAAACACAACGGATGTGTATATACTTTCTCTTCCCTATAATTTTACAGCTCTGCGGCAGGTGGAAGGGCGTGCATGGAGACAGGGAAACAAAAATGAAAATGTAAGAATCAATTTTATGCTAACCAATGATAGTATTGATGTTTTCATGCTTCAAAAGCTGCAATCGAAACAAGCCAGATATTTAGAAGCTATGAAGAAAGGTGCGGATGTTTTGGATATATCAGACATCAGTACCCAGGAATTAAAAACTGCTATTATTACCAATCCGGAAACAAGAGCTAATATTGAAATTGAGCTCATAAAAAAGCGAATTGAAAATGAGAAAAGCAGGTTTATTGCAGATAGAGCCTTTGTATTAAGGAAGTATGAAGATTTTATCAAAGTTCAAGAGGATGTAACCAAAGCACAACATAATTATAATAGGATTTTAGGATACTCTAAGGAAGAAGGAGGAAATGCAGAATATTGGAAAAACCAGCTTTCATCTTATCAGAAAACGATAGATCTTACAAAAGATGAAGTTCAAAAAACAATCGGGTATCTGGCTGAAAAAGGAGTGAATGTTACAGAAATTGAACACCAGACAAAAGCTACCGAAGATAAAATTGCAGAGTTGGATGAGAAACTGGAAGAACTTCCTGAAATAAAAGATAAATTAATAGAACAATATCAAAAGGAAAAAGAAGAGAGCCTGAAAGTTAATAAGAATAAAGATTATGTAGGAGAAAGAGCTGAAGAGAACAAGACTTTGTTTAGTGCCATATTAGAAGTTAATTCTATATATAATATGGATGTTAAAAATTTTTCAAATATAGTGTCGAGCCACAGAGAAGATATAAG
>NZ_JALAHD010000127.1 GCF_022712095.1 Chryseobacterium sp.
ATTCTCAGCTCAATACAGATTTTTCACAGATGTATTCTTTGTAATATTTTTCATATTATTTTTCAAAAGACTATCTCAAAGACTATCTCTCGCTATATTTTCAGGACTGAGTCTCCTTCTTATTTCCACATTCGCTTTCCCTTCTTTACTACAACAATATATCCCAAGTTTCAAACTGGGAAATTTTATGGGGAAATTTGAAAAAACACAATTATACAAACCTTCTACATATGAATATCATACCTACGATACTTTTAAACTGGGAAATCTGATCTTCAATGTATCAAAAAAATATCCTTATAATTTTGACACTCCTCTTCCTGCTATTTCCACAGGATATATCTATGAATATGAAAAAGCAGGGATCTTTCCTCAGCTTATAGACTCCAAAAATTTAGGAAAAGGATTCATATGGAAAAAGGCAAATAAGCAGGAAAAAGAAGAGCTCAAAAAGATTATTCATAAGATCAACCTTTCTTATCAATAGAACAAATCCCAATACTTTATTATCTAAAGAAAAAAAGGTAATTTTGTATCATGTTTAATAGTTTAGGTAATTTTCTCAGTCTTACGACATTTGGTGAAAGCCACGGTGCCGCTTATGGTGGAATAATTAATAATTTTCCGGCAGGCCTGGAAATAGATATAGAAAAAGTTCAATATGAACTGGATCGAAGAAAACCAGGACAATCAGCCATCGTTACTCAACGAAAAGAAAGCGATACAGTAAAGTTTCTCTCAGGGATTTTTGAAGGAAAAACTACAGGAACTCCGATAGGTTTTATTATTGAGAATGAAAATCAAAAATCTAAAGACTATGAACATATCGCCGATGCTTACCGTCCGAGTCATGCAGATTTCACCTACGACCAGAAATTCGGGATAAGAGATTATCGTGGAGGAGGAAAATCTTCTGCCAGAGAAACTATAAACTGGGTAGTGGCAGGAGCATTAGCCAAACAGCTTCTCCCCGAGTTTGAAATTAACGCCTATGTATCTTCTGTAGGAGATATTTTCTGTGAAAAACCTTATCAGGCTCTTGACTTTTCTAAAACGGAAAGTAATGAAGTACGGTGCCCTGATCCTGAAACAGCAGAAAAAATGATTTCAAGAATCAAGGAAATTAAAAAAGAGGGAAATACAATCGGAGGCACCATCACCTGCGTAATCAAAAATGTCCCTGTGGGAATTGGAGAACCTATATTCTCCAAATTACAGGCTGAACTGGGAAAAGCCATGTTAAATATCAACGCTTGTAAAGGATTTGAATATGGAAGTGGTTTTTGTGGAGCTAAAATGACAGGAAAAGAGCATAATGATGCTTTCAACACAGATTTTACTACACAAACTAATTTATCAGGAGGTATTCAGGGAGGAATTTCCAATGGAATGGATATTTATTTCCGGGTTGCTTTTAAACCGATCGCTACGATTTTACGACCTCAGGAAAGTGTTGACAGATATGGAAAACCTGTCACCGTAGAAGGAAAAGGGAGACATGATCCTTGTGTTCTTCCCCGAGCTGTCCCTGTAGTAGAAGCCCTTGCGGCTTTTGTATTGGCTGATTTATTTTTAATTAATAAGACAAGAAATTATAATAATTTTTAAAACACTTAGAATGAAAAAGTATTGGGAAAATGCAATCACATTTGAAGAATATCTTACCATTTCAAAACAAAGATTAGAAAATCCGGACAATGAAAATGATATAGAATTCAAACCTTATTATGAATTAGGAGTTCAGAGAATGGAGAGAACGCTAAGTAAGTTTTCAGCAGACAAAGAGCAGCGCAATATTTTACAATCTAAAAACTTCGACGGAAAAATACTCATCATATCAGAACCTTGGTGCGGAGACGCAAGTACAACAGTGCCGGCTCTTGTTAAATTCTTCGAAGGCAGAAATGAAGTTAAAATTTTCCTCAGGGATAGTGATACAAGTCTTATTGATCAGTTCCAGACCAACGGAACACAGTCCATACCCAAAGTCATTATTATGGACAATGAGCTTAATGTTAAAAATTCATGGGGTCCACGTCCTCAATATGGACATGGTCTTCTATTAAAATTCAAGGCCGATCCAGAATCGTATCCGAGAGAACAGTTTTACAATGATCTCCAGATATACTATGCCAAAAACAGAGGCAAAGATGCTATTCAAGAAATTTTAGAATTACTATGAAAAAAAATATCGTTTATATTGTATTAGTTCTCATTATAGGAGGTATCTTACTTATTCCCGGAGTAAGGAAATTCTTGGGGGACCAGTTTTTCCCGGTGGCTACCATAGAGAAAGCTGTTACTGTGAGTGAAAATGATTATGACATTGACCTACAGGGGATTAATGTATCCAGTACCAATCTGAAAAATTTCAGGGACAAGCCTGTTTTTCTTAATTTTTGGGGAACATGGTGCCCACCCTGCAGGAAAGAATGGCCTACCATCCAGAAACTGTATGACACCAGAAAGGATAAAATGGATTTTGTACTGATAGCCATGAAGGATGAAGAAGCTGCCGTAAAAAAATTTCTTCAGGAAAACAATTACAATGTTCCTGTATATATAGCCCAGAGCCCAATTTCCGAAAAACTTCTGCCTAAAGCTTTTCCTACGACTTTCCTTTTAGATAAGAATGGAAGAATCCTTTTAAAGGAAGATGCATACAAAGACTGGAGCACAGAATCTGTATACAAGTTCATTGATACGGTGATTCAATAATTTTTAACTAAATTTTATAATTTGTTGGTACAGAATTTGCGAATTTTGTAAGGTTAAGAAATTCATAGCCAAACACAAACAATGAAATATTCTAAACTAAGTCTCGCTAAAGAAGCCATAAACCATAAAGGTTTTGTAAAAAAGATTCCTGATATATTCAGAATGATCAAGTATTGGAAAAAAGGATTATATCCTGTAAAATCCATAGATATTATTCTCCCTCTATTAGGACTTCTGTATGTAGCCTCCCCCATAGATCTTCTTCCTGAAATTGCAGTTCCTGTAGTAGGAGTTTTAGATGATTTGGCTATCCTCTATCTTACTATTCCGAAACTGATCAAAGAAGTAGATAAGTTTCTGTTGTGGGAAGCAGAACAAAAATATACTAAGGTTATTGACGCTCAGATTGTAAAATAACTTAAAAAAAGTAAGTATCAGACCATTTTAATTTTCATTAAAATGGTCTTTTTATTTATAAATTAAGAATTTAAATTTTTAAGCCTTATTTCAAATCCTTAAATTTGCAAAATCTAATAAAAAATAATGGAAAGTAAAAAAGAATTCTTTTTAGAGTGTTATAAATTAGGCATTATTAAATTCGGGAGATTCACCCTAAAAAGTGGCATTGAAAGTCCTTTCTATGTGGATTTAAGACCTCTTGCTTCAGATCCTAAAATCTTAAAAAAACTAGCCAACTATTTATTGGAAATGCTTCCATTGGATAATTTTGATCTGATCTGCGGAGTTCCTTATGCCGCTCTCCCAATGGCAACAGCAATGTCTTTAGAAAGCTACATTCCATTGATTATTAAAAGAAAAGAAGCTAAAAACTACGGTACAAAGAAAATGATTGAAGGAATTTACCAGAAAGGACAAAACTGTCTTTTGGTAGAAGATGTTATTACTTCCGGAAAATCTTTATTAGAAACAATCGCCGAAATAGAACAAGAGGATATCAAGGTGGCAGATATCGTTGTGGTTTTAGACAGAGAACAGGGAGGAAAACAATTACTGGAAAGTAAGGGTTATCGTGTTCATACTCTATTTAATATTTGTGAAGTCTGTAATATTCTTCAGGAAAGCGGAGAACTTACCGATGATGAAGTTAAAAGAATTCATGATTTTCTTGCAGGAAACCATATCCAGTTTGAAGAGAAATCCAGACTTTCTTACGAGCAAAAACTAAAACATGCCCAGCATTCCGTATCAAAGAAGCTTTTGGAAACAGCTTTAGCCAAAAACTCAAACCTTATCGCTTCTGCTGACGTTACAACTACAAAAGAATTATTAGAACTTGCCGACCAGGTAGGACCTCATATTATAGCTCTTAAAACGCATATCGACATTATTTCCGATTTCGGATATGAAAAAACGATAATTCCCTTAAAAGAATTGGCTTCGAAGCATCAGTTTTTATTAATGGAAGACAGAAAATTTGCAGATATCGGAAATACCCAGGAATTACAATTTACCAGTGGAGTTTTCAAAATCACTGAATGGGCAGATTTCGTAACTTCTCAGGTAATCGGAGGATTCGAATCTTTAGACTGCTTTACCAATGTAGGAGTGGTAGCTATCATCGGAATGTCATCCAAAGGGACATTAACGACTAATAACTATCGTGAAGAAGCTCTGAAAATAGCCTTATCACATCCAAATGTAATTGGAGGTGTATCCCAAAATCAGATTCCGGATGAGATTCTGTTATTTACTCCGGGAGTTAACCTTGCAGATTCGGGAGATGGAAAAGGACAGCAATATAACACCCCGGAATATGTGTTCAAAAACCTTCATACAGACTTTATCATTGTAGGACGCGGTATTTACAAATCCGGTAACCCTCAAGAAGCTGCCATCGCTTATAAAAATGAAGGATGGAATGCTTATCTAAATTCTATGCAAAAAAGTATAATTCAGGGATAATTTACAGAAAGTCTATTCAAAATAATTTATATTTGGTGCTTTATCACAATTTTGAAAAAGATTAGCATTTGTTTTATTCTGTTTTTAGGTTTTGTGCGGATTGCTGCGCAAAAGGATAGCATATTTATAGATGCCAGATTTTCAGAAGATAAAAGGGTGCTGAACATCAGTCAAAGACTTGTTTACTATAACAATTCCGGAAATGATTTAAATGTTATTAAACTTTTAAACTGGATTTCTGCTTATAATAAAAGAGGAACCTCTTTAGTTTACAGGAAACTGGAAGACCGCAATAGTGATCTCCATTTTGCAAAACCGGAGCAGCTGGGAAAGTTATTAGAACTAGAAATAAAAAACAGGGAGGATTCGGTCTCTATCTCAAATCTTTCTGATGAAAACTTATATATCCCTCTTCCGCAGTCTTTAAAACCCGGGGAGAGCACTCAGATAGAGCTGCAGTACCAGATTCAGCTCCCTGATAAAAAATTTACGGGATATGGAATCTCCGGGCAAGATATTGCATTAAAATATTTTTTCCTGGTTCCCGATCATTTTGATCCGGACAATTCTTTTAAAAAAGTATATTATGATATTGAAGAATCTGTAAGCTTCAATACCTATTGGAATGTCAATTTTGATATGCCTTCTGATTATTTTATTCAAAGTGGACTTCCTCAGGTAGAAGCTCATCTATTCCGAGGATATCTGAATTCAGATCCTGAATTTTTAATTTCAAAAATCGAATATCCTTCTATAAAAATCAATACTAAGGATATCCATACTGATATTTATTTTGGATATAACTTAACTCTGCAGGACAAAGAAAACCTAGAATTTTATCTTCCTTTGCACCTTAGTTTTATCAAAGACAGAATGGGATCTATTCCTGACAAATTATTTATATCCAACAAATTCAGGGCTAATGAAGATTTCTTTGGAAATAATGATATCCACTTTTGGAAATTCCGGTTCCAGCTATTTTCCAATGCTGAAAAGATCGATCTTGACTATTTCGGAATTATTGCTAAAAAAATACTGGATGAAAATATCATAACTGACAAACAGGATAACCATTGGTTCAAAAACGGATTAAAATCTTATCTGGAAATTCAATATCTCAAAAAATTCTATCCTGATACAAAGTTATTAGGGAGCTTACCTGAAACCAGAATTTTTGGAGTAAAGCCTTTAAAGCTGTTTCATGCTTCAAGAGTTAACTTAATAGAGCGCTATGGTCTGGCTTATCAATATATCGCAGCTCAGAATCTTGATCAGAAAATTAATTCAACCTATACGGTTCTGAGTAATTTCAATGATATGGCAATCAGCAGCTTTGAAACGGGAAGTTTATTCAACTATTCTGCAGAGAAAATGGGAGCCGACAGGTTTGAAGCTGTAGCTAAAAACTATATTTCAAAAAACAATGATCAGCAGATTCATGCCCAGGATTTTTTAAAAGAACTTGCAGAAAAAGAAAAGACAACGGATTATCTGGCTTCTTTCTTTCAGCAGAAAAACAGGGTTAATTTTAAACTTAAAAGATTTAAACGAAACGATGACTCCCTCCACATCAATATATACAAAAATACCCCCCTTGATATTCCTGTAAAACTTGACACTCAATCTAAAAATGGGGAAAGAAAGTCTTATTGGGTTGAAACTCCTGAAAATGATCATATAAAAACAGTTACAATTCCGGCCCAGGATGTATATAAAATCACCCTCAATGATGATTTCATATTTCCCGAAACCAAATACAGGGATAACTTCTTATATGCTAAAGGATTATTTTCCAATACTAAGAAAATAAAATTAAAGCTTTTAAAGGATATTCCTAATCCGGAGTATAATGAAATTTATATAAGTCCACGCATCCGCTTCAGCAATACCTATGATAAATTTCTGTTTGGAATTAATTTCAAAAATCAATCATTATTTGATCAGAAATTTCTGTACTCTATAACACCTATGTACAGTTCCGGAACAGGAAAACTTACAGGTTCAGGCGCCGTCTCCTACTCTATTCTGCCTGCTGAAAGTATTATCAGAAGTCTTACATTTGGGGTATCGGGTTCTTATTTCCATTACGACTATGATCTTTCTTATAAAAAATCATCTATTTTCTCTAATATCAATTTCAGGAAAAATCCAAGAAGTACGGTAAGCAGAGGAATCAGTCTTTCCTACAACTATTTCGAAAGGGATCTGAGCCCAATTATGGCTGCAAACAGGGACTATTCCAGGTACAACCTATGGAGTGCCGGTTATGGATATACAGATAACCAGATGATACACGAGAAGAGTTTTAGCATCAGTGCCCAAGGTATGAAAGACTTCAATAAAATTACAGCAGAAGGTTTTTACCGATGGGAATTTGCTCCTAAACAAAAATTAAGCTTAAGATTATTTGCCGGATATTTCATCAACAATGATACCCGGAATAATACTTTTAATTATGGTATTTCAAGGGTCTCCAATTATTCATTTTCCTACAGTCTTTTGGGAGAAAGTGCAACGGGTGGAATTTTATCTCAACAGTTTATTCTTGCAGACGGTGGATTCAAATCTTTCCTTCCCGGTAGTGTGAATCAGTGGATCACCTCTTTCAATGTTGATTCAAGTGTTTGGAAAATTTTCCATGTCTATGCTGATGCAGGAATCTATAAAAATAAGAATGCATCCACAGAATTTATATGGGACAGTGGAATTAAGGTAAAATTGATTCCGGATTTTCTCGAAATTTATTTTCCTATCCAGTCGTCTTTAGGTTTTGAACCTTCATTTAAAGATTATGCTAAAAGAATCCGGTACACACTTGTCCTTAATTTGGGAGCCATTATCAATGCTGCCAGAAGAGGGTGGTATTAAAAAAGAGCGGCTGTAAAATGATCTACGGCCACTCCTCATTATAAAAGAAACAACTAATTAATCCTTTACTATTTTTTGAAAAACCTGCGTATTATTAACAATTGCCGTAACTATATAATTCCCTTTCGGCAGTTCGGAAATATTAAACTTCATATTGATTGGCAAAGCTGATTCCTTGATAATCTGCCCCAAATGATTATATATTTTTACCATCTTAACTTCTGTTTCAAATATAATTTCATGCTGAACAAAAGTATTTTTAATAAATTTTATTTTTGATTTTCTCACATCAGTCACTCCTAATATGCTTGTATTTGGGGTTAATGAAAAATCGTCTACAGCATATAATCCATCACTTCCAGGTTCATTTTTATCTACCCATTTAATAAATAAATTTCCTCCATTAGGAATGTTTAATCCTGAAATAGTATGTGACTTATTTACTCTATTTACTGCCAGATTACCGTCTACAGGAGTATTATTATTATCCGATGTTAATATCTCTACCATGTCCAGATCAGTAACTGGAGTCCAGCTACCCGAATCTAAGCGATCCGCATCCGTACTATAGGAAAAAGCTACTACCTCAATCGCTGTGTTGCTACCTGTTTTCCACTGTTCCTCGGTGAAAGATATTGTTATACTCGTAATATCAGATCCTGTATTATTAATAAACTGTGCACCTAATGCAGGAATCGTAGACCCCGAAGCCATGGTTCCCAATGCTCGGTCTGGGTTTCCGGCAGTTCCCACATTATAAACCCCTCCTGAGCTGGAATTCCCATCCGTTACAGCAAGAGTTAAAGACTGTCCTACAGTCCCTGAACCGGAAGCTCTTATTGCTGACCAGCCCGCCGGAAATACCTTTGTATTACCCATTATATCAAAGTCTTGAAGATAAGCTACTCCTGAAGATATGAGACTAATCTGACCAAAGCTGAAAATTGAATAAAAAACAGATGTGAAAAAATAAATCTTTTTCATAGTAGTATATTTTGTGTTTTATGTCAACAAATTTAGAAGGTATTATAAAGCCCGAAACAATAATGAGATTAATTTTGTGTTAATATTCCTATACTC
>NZ_JALAHD010000128.1 GCF_022712095.1 Chryseobacterium sp.
ATATTCTATATGCAAAAATTGGCTCTCTTCAGGCTGCATTTGATTGTGTTTTTATGGGGATTTACTGCTATTCTGGGAAAGCTTATTCAGGTGAATGCACAAATTTTAGTGTTTTACAGAATGTTGTTTGCTGCCATATGCTTATATTTTTTTATAAGGGTAATTAAAAAAGAGAGTATTAAGGTTTCCCGGAAACTTTTTTTTCAACTGGCGGGTGTAGGCTGTTTTATGGCTTTTCACTGGCTCTGTTTCTTTTATTCCATTAAAGTTTCAAATGTTTCTATTGCCTTAAGCTGTTTATCTCTATCTACCTTATTTGCCTCCATCATGGAACCAATTATTTTTAAAAGGAAAATTGATGTTTCAGAGGTAGTAATGGGAGTAGTTATAGTAGCTTGTATTCTATTGATCTTTAAAACAGAATTTCAATATAAAGAAGGAATTTTTTATGGTGTTTTGTGTGCTATATTCGGGACTGTGTTTTCTGTTTTTAATGGAAAACTGTTTGGAAAAACAAGTTCGGGAAATATTATTTTTTATGAGATTTTCTGTGGATGGGCTATTCTATCTGTATTCTATTTATTTACAGGACAAATGTATCAGATGGATGAAATAAATTTCAGGGATATTTCGTTAATAGCATTGTTAGCCAGTCTGTTTACTGCCTTTCCAATGTTTGAATCAGTTAAATTAATGAAATACATTTCCCCTTTTACTTTAATTTTAACGGTTAATTTGGAACCTGTTTACGGAATTATATTAGCTTTCTTTATCTTTGGCGAATCAGAGCATATGAGTCCTATATTTTACATAGCTTCTTTTGTAATGATTCTGGCCATTGTTGTAAACGGATTAATAAAGGCAAGAAAACAAAAAAATCTTAACTAAGAGTTCAATTTTATATGATAAAAAAATACCTTTTATTATTATTTTCCTTGATATTTGGATTTTCTCATTCTCAGATTATCAGAAAATATTCTAATGAATTTCTCAACATAGGAGCAGGAGCTCGGGGATTAGGAATGGGAGGAGCTGTAATTTCTAATCAGGATGATGTATATTCTCCAATGTGGAATCCGGCCGGTCTAATGTCGATTGAGAGAGACTGGCAAGGAGCGGCCATGCACGCTGAATACTTTGAATCAATTGCAAAATATGATTATTTGGCATATGCTAAAACTTTAGAAACAGGTGTTTTTGGAATTTCTATTGTAAGATTAGGAGTTGATAACATACTTAATACTACTCAGATGATTGATGCAGAAGGGAATATTGATTATGATAAGATTACTAAATTTTCCCAGTCCGACTATGCAGCAATATTTTCTTATGCCTTTAATCCGGGTGGAAATCCTAAGCTGGATGTAGGGGTTAATGCCAAATTAGTGTATAGAAATGTAGGAAAGTTTGCGAACGGGTATGGCTTCGGATTTGATGTGGGAGCTATTTATAAAGCAGATAACGGATGGAAATTCGGAGGTATGCTGCGGGATGTCACTACTACAGTCAATTTCTGGACAATCAATCAGAATGAGCTTTCTACAGTGGTTAATGGAGAAGAATTCAACCCCGCACCTACTGATAAGATGGAATTAACGATGCCTAAATTAAATGCAGGAGCAAGCAAAATGTTTGATATCAATAGCAGTCTTTATGTTTTGCCAGAAGCTGGAATTAATGTAGATTTTGCTAAAACAGCAGCTTTGATTTCTACAGATTTTGCTAGTATAACTCCTTATGCTGGAGCTGAGTTAGGATACCAGAAAATGATTTTTGTAAGATTAGGTATTAACCGTTTTCAAAATGTAACAGATATAGAAGATCTTAAAAGAAAGGTTTCCTTTCAGCCCAGTGCGGGTATAGGAATACGCTATAGAGGATTAACTCTTGACTATGCTATTACCAATTCCGGAATAGGCGGATCTAATTTTTATTCTAACTTTTTCTCTCTTAAGCTGGATATGGGAGCATTTAGAAATGATTAACACTTATATTTGTATAAATTTTTAAATTAAAATTTAAATGAAAAAGACATTTATCTTCATATTTTCTTTTGGGTTAAGCCTTGTTTTCGGACAGAAGGTTTCTGATTTCCGATATGTTCACATCTCTGAAAAATTTGAAAGCTTTAAAGATAATCAATATGGTTTGGCTCCCTTTTTATCAAAAGCTTTGAAGGGAAAGAAGTATGTAATAGTGGAGGGATCAAAAGATAACTGGCCTTCTGAACTTAAGCAAAGTCCTTGTAATGTGATCAATGCTGAAGTTTTGAATGACAGTAGTTTTCTCAGAAACAAAGTAAAGCTTCAGTTTAAAGATTGCAATGATAAAGAAATACTTTCCACAAAAGGTTCTTCAAGCATCAAAGATTATGAAGAAGGATATCGGGATGCTTTAATCCAGGCTTTGATTGCTGTCCCTGTTTCAAATCCGGTTAACAATATTGCCGTTGAACCTAAGAACGAAATTAAACAAGAGGTAATTGAGAAAGAAACAGTAGCTGAAATCTCAGCACTACCTGTGGAAAATGCCGGTGCACAAAAGTTTAGCAATGGAAAACTAAACTTACAGAGAATACAGATTGATAATGCTCAGTTTATTTTGGCAGATGCCAATAGCTCTGTTCCCTATGCTACTTTTAAAATTACTGGGAAGAAGGATGTTTTCAGAGTGAAACTGGCCAATGGGCTGAATACGATAGGATATTGGGAAAATGGAAATATGGTGATTGAGCTTCCTGTTTCAGGAGATGAGTATACGAAAGAAGTTTTCTACAAAAAATAAGAAAATGCTCTCCTTGGAGGGCATTTTTTATTTATTATATATTTTAATCATTATTGAAAAAATTATAGATTACCAGTGCTTTACCTTTCCCCAGAATTTCTTCTAAAGTTTCTAAGCTGGATTCTTTGATACGTTTTACAGATTTAAGCTTGGATAATAAAAGCTCAATGGTTTTTTCACCAACTCCGGGAATTTCTTCCAACTCAGATTTTATAGTTGAATTTTTTCTTCTCGTTCTGTGATGCTTTACTCCAAATCGGTGGGCTTCATCCCTTACTCTTTGTAAGATTTTTAATGTTTCAGATTTCTTATCAAGATACAAAGGAATAGAATCTTCAGGAAAATATATTTCTTCTAAACGTTTAGCAATACCTATTACAGTTACTTTTCCATATAAACCCAGTAGCTTCAGGCTTTTAACGGCTGATGAAAGCTGTCCTTTTCCTCCGTCAATCAAGATGAGCTGGGGTAAGCTTTCTCCTTCATCCAGCATTCTTTTATAACGGCGGTAAATAACTTCTTCCATCGTAGCAAAGTCATTGGGGCCTTCCACTGTTTTTGGATGAAAAATTCTGTAATCTGCTTTACTTGCTTTTCCGTCTTTAAAAACAACGCATGAAGATACGGGATTTGTTCCCTGGATATTGGAGTTGTCAAAGCCTTCAATATGTCTTGGTTCGACAGGCATTCTCAGAAGTTTCTGCATTTCTGCCATGATTCGGTTGGTGTGTCGCTCCGGATCTACGATCTGGACCTGTTTTAATTTTTCAAGACGGTATTCTTTAGCATTTTTTTCAGATAGCTCGACGATTCTCTTTTTATCACCTACTTTGGGTACAATGAGCTTAACATTGGGAATTTCAACAGATAAATGGAAGGGGAGAAGTACTTCTTTAGAATCTGAAGCAAATTTTTGCCGGATTTCAATCAGAGCTTCTTCCAGGATATCTTCATCACTTTCCTCTAGTATCTTTTTGATCTCTGTAGTAAAACTCTGAATGATATTACCGTTTCTTATTTTAAAGAAATTAACATAGGCTGCTGTTTCATCACTGGTCATCCCAAAAACATCCACATCATCAATATTGGGATTCACCACTGTATGTTTAGATTGGTAATCCTCAAGAATATCCAGTCTTTCTTTAATGAGCTGTGCATTTTCAAACTGGAGGTTTGAAGCATATTTCATCATTTGAGCAACCAGATAGTCTTTTGCTTTACGGAAATCTCCTTTTATGATTCCGCGTATAGCATCTACTTTCTCATCATATTCTTCTTTGCTTTCCAGCCCTTCGCACGGTCCTTCACAGTTTTTAATATGGTACTCCAGACATACTTTGTATTTTCCTTCTTCTATTTTATTAGGGGAAAGGTTAAGGTTACATGTTCTTAATTTGTAAATATGCTTAATAGTATCCAGTAAAACTTTGGCCGGGCGAACTTTCGCATAAGGTCCATAATATTCGGATCCGTCTTTAATCATATTTCTGGTAAGAAAAATGCGGGGAAAGTCTTCATTTTTGATACATATCCATGGATAGGTTTTATCATCCTTCAGCATGACATTGTAAAAAGGCTGATGTTCTTTGATCAGATTATTCTCCAATAAAAGAGCATCATATTCACTGTTTACAATAGTAGTTTCCAGTCGCTGGATTTTTCCGACCATTATTTTGGTCCTGTATCCGGAAAGAGTTTTATTAAAGTAGGAGAGAACCCTCTTTTTAAGATTTTTAGCTTTTCCCACATATAAAAGCTGATCATTTTTATCATAATAACGATAAACACCCGGCTCAGATGGTAAAGTTTTGAGTTGTAGTTCTAAAGAAGGATTCATATAGCAAAATTACGGAATACAGTTGTGATTTAAAAGTATATGAATATAAAGAAACGTTTGCTATGAAACGCGCTGTTCTTTATGCAATTGATATGCTTGGAAATGGTGAGCCAGTAGATAATTATTCTGCCCAAGTGTATGACATCGCAATCCCAGCCGAAGGTGGCACTGAAGGAGAAACTGAGCCTGAAACACCCTGATCATGCCTCTACCCAAGGGGCTAAGTTAGAGATTCCGAATAGTTCTTGGACGGTGCTAAAGCTCAAAGCATGGCTAGATCAAGAAGGAATCGCCTATGAGTCTGGCGACTTGAAAGCTGATTTGCTACGAAAGGCGGGGGTTGATGATGTCTGATACACCTGAAAAAATCGACGAAAAGACGGATGCTCTATTAAGCGATCTTAAGGCCCGTATGAAGATTTTTCATTCTTCCGAAGATTATTATCTTAAATCTATTTTGGAAGCCTCCACGGCTGAAATTTTTGAGCTTTGTGGGAAATTTGAGTTGTCAACATATCCACGAGGAAAAGAACTGATTTTAGAGCGATCAAGGTACGCTTACAATGATCAATTGGAGTATTTTTATCCAAACTTTCAAGAGTCCATTATAAATATCAGCTTTGATTTGATGGAAGGTGACAGTGATGGCAATTGACCCAAAATACAAGAGACAGAAGACCGGTGCGGGTGAACTCCGCACGCCGGTCTTTTTTTATGAGTACGTACCAGCTGATGGTCCTGAACCTGGGGACGAAGAACAAAAATCGCTCTATGAAGCGATGGCAGAAGTTTACAATCCATCGATGAAAGACTGGGAACTGCTGAACACAAAAAATACGAAACGAGCGGTCACAATCAATATTCGAGATCCGCTATTGGACTATCAACCAACGAATAAGCACGTTGTCGAATTGGATGATATCCACTTTGCCGGAATCCGCTGGAATGTGATCGATGTGCAGCCAAGTCCACGAGATAGTCGCCTAATCAAGATCATTCTTGGAGTGACATCATGAGTTCCGTCACTGGTACAGAGGAAATCTTGAGAAATTTGGAAGCAAAGTTGGGACCCGCTCGAACGAATCGAGTGGTCAATAAGGCACTGCGAGACACTGCCGATGAGATCGTTCTCTTTTCAAAGGAGGCAGTCGCATACTACCGAGACAGCGGAGCTACCTATGATGAGGTCGTCAAAGGAAACGTCAAGGGAGCGTCATCTGGTATCAAGTCGATTGATGTCGGGTGGAAAGGGGATATGTCTCGTTGGAGACTAGTCCACCTGAACGAGTTTGGTTACACCCGCTTTGGGAAATACGTCCGACCTCAAGGAATGGGTGCAGTTCAAAAGGCTGCTGACAAAGCGAAATCGGCGGCATGGAAAAATATGCGCGACGGATTGGGGGAATTGGCAAAATGAGCAAAGACTTACTGGATATGGTCTATCAGATTATTACTGAAAACGAGAACGTCATGCGATTTGTGGAAAAAAAGCAAATCAAATACTACGAGGTCTCAGAAAATTTGGATATGACAAAACCGTTTGTAGTTATTGACCCGCTGGGCCCCCCTGATGGTGCCGCATATTCGTCAAACAATGAACTGTCCCAACGAGTAATTTACCAGATCAATGTCGAAGGCCCCGTTCGGAAAGATGTCAAACGGATCCAACAAATGATCAAAGCCGCTTTTGCCGAGCGAAGAATACGGCAAATTACAGGTGGTCTTGATGAATATTTTGAAGAAA
>NZ_JALAHD010000129.1 GCF_022712095.1 Chryseobacterium sp.
GATATTTATAATAAAAAATACCAATCAGAGGGTAACGTTTTACTAATGATCAGTTTGTTATTTAAAACTATTTAACAGTCCATTTAGGATGAAAATAAGTATATTCGCCTTTTAATTTAATTGAAGAATGAAGAAGTTAGTCTCAGGGGTATTTTTATTTACTTCCATTATTGCCTTTGCTCAGGAAGCTATTCAGTTTCAGAATCTTCCTTTCCAGGAACTTATAGGTAAAGCAAAAAAGGAAAATAAAATCGTCTTTATTGATGCGTATGCCTCATGGTGTGGCCCCTGTAAACTTATGGAGAAAAATATTTTTTCTCAGAAATCCGTAGGAGACTATTATAATGCTAATTTCGTGAATGCAAGATTCGATATGGAAAAAGGTGAGGGACGCGATCTTGCCAGGAAATATGGAGTACGCTCCTATCCTACTTATCTTTTCCTGAACGGTGACGGTGAACTGATTTCCCAGAATTACGGTTATATGGAAGAAGGCCTATTCTTAGCCATGGCACAGGATATCAATTCTCCCAATAATAAAAAAGGTTCATTAAAAGAGAGATTTGCAAACGGAGAAAAAGATCCGGAATTTCTGGTTAATATTATGAAGCTGTCCTCTACTTCCGACTTTGAATTTGCCAAAAAAGCATCCGAAAGATACTTTGAAAATAAGAAAAAGAATGAAGAACTGACCAGAGATGAACTCGGATATTTATTCTTTTTTATAAAATCTGTCGAAGATCCTAATTATAAAGTTTTTGCAGACAGAAAAGCGGAAATCATTAAATATGTTCCTGAAGATACTTATAAACAATTCGATGATCAGATGAAATTATCTAAAATCATTGAAGAGTCCGTTGATGACAAGAACAACCGTATTGATGAAAAAGCATTTCTAGCAAAAGCCGAACCTATAGTAGGAAAAGAAGAAGCTCAGATGCGACTTAATCAGACCAAACTAAGTTATTATGAGTTTCATGAAAATTATCCGGCCTATGAAACAACGGCCTTAGAATATTACAAAAACCCAGATTCTTTTGATCCTAACGAATTATTAAGAGCAGCATGGGTATTTTCCAATCATGTATCCAATACCGCATCTTTAAAGAAAGCTGTTGAGTGGGCGGAAAAATCAGTAATGAGATCAGAAACATCAGAAAACACTTACATCTTAGCTAAGCTTTATTTCCTGACCGGAAATAAAGAAATGGCCAAAACCTACGCTGAGATGTCTAAAAACAGAACCACTAATAACGATAAATTCTCAAATCTTGCAGAAGAACTATTAAAAGAAATAAAATAAGATTACATGCTGAAACATAGTTTTTTAACAGGACTTTTGTGCTTTTTATCCATTGAAGGTCTATATGCCCAGGAAAAGAAAGAAGAGCCTAGCACCTACATTAAAGCCAATGCTTTATTCCTTCCTATCGGAGTATTAAATGCAGGGATAGAACACCAGATAAAAGATAAAATTACGATACAGGGCGATATTTTCATTTCTCCATGGAAATCATTTGCAGGACATGAATTTCAATATTATTCTCTATCAGTAGAAGGAAGATATTATTTTGATGAGGCCTTTAAGCACTGGTATATTGGAGCCAATCTTTCCGCGGCATCTTTTGTATTGCAAAAGTGGAATTACTGGAGCGATAGTATATATGTTAATGCCAATAACCAAGGGTTAAAAAAATCCAACCTATACCAAAAAGGATTCTCTTATTTATTGGGTATAACTGCCGGATATCAGTTTAAACTAGGAGAAAACTGGAACATGGATGTTTATGCCACAGTAGGAACTTCACAGGACTTCTATAAAGGGTATGACCGAACCACTGGACTTCGATACGATCCAGCTCATAAATATAATAAAAGTGGAGAAATACTCCCTTATAGAGGAGGTATTATGATATCTTATAAATTAAAGTAATATGAAGTTATTCGGACAGCAGCATATCATTATTTCAGTAATTACCTTTGCTATTCTTTTCCTGATGAACTATTTAGGAAATGAATCACCCGATAAAATGGAAAGAGCATTATTAACCGCAGTGGCAGGAGTCATTGGACTTACAATCGGGCTTTTTATTTTAAATAAGGGGAAAAACGGAGATAAGCCACCACACGACTTCGATTAATCTTTATAGATAACATATTTCATCCTAATCTTTTCAAAGTCTTCCAGATCTTTCTTCCAGGAAGATTTAATCTCTGACATAGATCGGCGAGCTATAATCTGTTTTCTCAATTCATCCGTTCCTGCCAATGTATCAAACCATAGATTTTTAAGGAAGAAATCCTGACTAGGATTTTTATAGGATTCATAGGCTTTAATGACCCATTCCAAATTTAATTCACGTAAGTCTGAAGGATATTGGGAAAGGTCTTCACCATAACATAATTTTCCGTTCAAAAATGGATCTTTAGCTCCGAAATTAGGCTTTGGAGTAAACTGATATGGCAAACCTTTTGTCCATGGAGAGCCATATATCTGAAAAGGAAGGTCTGTTCCTCTTCCTACAGAAACCTGCGCACCTTCAAAAAAGCATAAACTGGGATATAAATTAATTGCTTTGTCATTTGGAAGGTTAGGAGATGGTTTATCAGACATAGGATACCGCTGTTTTTTATGATAATTATGCATTGGTATCAGCGTATATTTGGCCTGAACTCCATTCTTCAGCCACCTTTCACCATTCACCATTTTGCCATATTCGCCGATAGTTAAACCATAAATTACTGGCACTTCATGCATTCCTACAAAACTTTTCCACTTTTTCTTTAATACAGGACCATCAGTATATCCGTCATGAGGATTAGGTCTGTCCAGCACCATTATTTCTACATTATTCTCGGCTCCGGCTTCCATCAGGTAGGTTAAAGTAGAAATGTAAGTATAAAACCTCACTCCGACATCCTGAATATCAAATACTATTACATCAATTCCTTTCAGCTGTTCCGGTTTAGGCTTTTTATTATTTCCGTATAAAGAAATAATCGGGATTCCTGTTTTAGCATCTACTCCATTCTTTATCGTCTCTCCGGCATCGGCATTTCCCCTGAATCCATGCTCAGGAGCAAAAATAGCTTTAATTTTGATCCCTTTTTTCACAAGATAATCCACAAGATGGGTACGGTCTTTCATTAATCCCGTCTGATTGGTAACAATACCTACCGTTTTACCTTTTAATAAAGGAATATATAATTCAGGTTGGTCAGCACCTGTTTTAAACAGGTCTTTATCTTGAGTTTGAGAATAATACTTATTGAATACTCCTAAAAAAATTAGGCAAATAAGAAGTAAATTTTTAATTTTGAAATCTAAATTCATAAGTTTGAACTTTCCTTTATATTTCTCTAGAAAAATAGCGTTTTCCAAAGATAATAAAAATAACCTTTCAAGGGTTATTATCTTCATTGGTCGCCTTTCGGTAGCTTTAGGGATCATTGTTTCCCTGATCACTGTATCTACAGGTTTCGGTTCCAAGAAAGCCATTAAGGAAAGGCTGGCTGATTTCAACGGTCATATTACAGTAAAGTCTACCCGCTCCAACTCATCTTATAATTCTTCCGTTTTGGATAATCAGGGACTGGATATTCAAAAGATTAAAGCTCTTCCCGATGTAGAGGATGTTCAGAAATATGCTACCATTACTGGGATTATGCGTAATGAGCATAATTTTTCAGGCATTATATTTAAAGGGGTAGGCAAAGATTTTGACAGTGTACGTTTTAAAAAGTTTTTGGTGGCAGGGACTACTCCTAAAGTAACAGAAGTGGGCTACTATAATGGTGTCATGATTTCCCAGAAAATAGCAAATGACCTTCATTTAAAGGTAAAAGACAGTATTGTTACCGTTTTTTCAAAGACAGATCAGCAGCCTATTTATAGAAAATTTGAGGTAGTCGGAATTTATAAAACCGATATCAAAATGCTGGATGAACAATTTGTAATCGGAGGGATCAACCATGTAAGAAAGATTCTGGATATGAAGCCCGATGAAATCGGAGGATTAGACATATTTTTAAAAAATGTCAACGATATAGACAAAGACTTTCCAGAAATCGAAAAGCTGATTGGTTATAAAAACTATGCAGAAAAAGCAACGGAAAAGTTTCCTCAAATTACAGACTGGATCAGTATATTTGATACTAATATTGCATTGATCATTGCCATTATGCTTGTTGTTGTGATTATTAATATCATCATGGTCCTTCTTATTCTCATCATTGAAAGAACCAATTCCATCGGTTTATTAAAAACATTAGGGGCTAATAATGCACAGATCAGAGCTACATTTATTAATTATACATTAATTATTATGATACCCGGTCTTTTGTATGGCAACCTGATCGGCCTTGGTCTCATTTTCATTCAAAAATTCTTTGGAGTTATCAAGCTTAACCCCGAAAATTATTATGTAAGTACGGTTCCTGTGGATATTAATCCGGTGGCCATTATCTCAATTTCTGGTGGAATACTCCTTATCTCAGCAATTGCGCTTATTGTTCCCAGTTATCTGATCAGTAAAATCTCTCCTGTAAAAGCAATCAAGTATAATTAATTATTATTCAGATTCTTTTACGCTATTGAGCTTCATATCATTTAAAAAGAATGAAGTAATTTCTTACCTCTTTGTTACTATGCTTGGAAAGGTTAATTTGAAAGCCTTATCTTTGCACGGCATATAAACATGATATGAAATACGCAGAAAATATACTTGAAACTATAGGCAATACTCCACTGGTAAAGCTCAATAAGGTATTGGGAAGTGATTTTCCCGCACTGGTTTTGGCAAAGGTGGAAACTTTCAATCCCGGAAATTCTGTAAAAGACAGAATGGCTCTAAAAATGATTGAAGACGCTGAAAAAGACGGAAGATTAAAACCCGGAGGAACCATTATCGAAGGAACTTCCGGAAATACAGGGATGGGACTGGCGCTTGCAGCCATCGTTAAAGGATACAAATGTATTTTTGTAACCAATTCCAAACAATCTAAGGAGAAGTGCGATATCCTTCGTGCTGTAGGTGCTGAAGTAATCGTTTGTCCTACGGATGTAAAACCTACTGATCCGCGTTCTTATTATTCTGTTTCCAAAAGATTGGCAAAAGAGACTGAAAACGGATGGTATGTCAATCAATATGATAATCTTTCCAACAGACAGGCACATTATGAATCTACTGCCCCTGAAATATGGGAACAAACGGAAGGAAAGCTTACTCATTTCGTAGTAGGTGCCGGAACAGGCGGTACGGTAACAGGTTGTGGGATGTTCTTCAAAGAAAAAAATCCTAATATCAAGGTAATCGGTGTAGACACCTATGGTTCTATTCTAAAAGAATTCCATGAGACAGGAGAACTTCACTACGATCATGCCTATACCTATATTACAGAAGGAATTGGTGAAGACATTATTCCTGAAAATTATGACATGTCCATTATCGACCATTTTGAAAAGGTTACGGATAAGGACGGAGCTATTTATGCACGAAAACTGGCTAAAGAAGAAGGGATTTTCTGCGGATATTCTGCAGGAAGCGCTATAGCTTCTTTGGTTCAAATGAAAGATCAGTTCACTAAAGATGATATTATTATCGTTTTATTACACGATCACGGTTCAAGATATGTAGGAAAAATCTACAATGATGACTGGATGAAAGAAATGGGTTGGCTGGATTAAAAATATATAATATTTATATAAAGAAAAACAGAGCTAAAAGCTCTGTTTTTTTATTCTTCCTGATGCCTTTCACTCATTGCAGTAAGCTTATTCACCAACTCTCTGTTTCTCTGTTTCAGATTCTCTATTTTATGAAGCATATCCTGAATCACTTCCAGCCCCGGAAGATTTATTTCCAGATCATAATGCCAATTGGTGTATTTTTCAAAAGCAGGAAGATCTTCATACAATACATAGGTAATATTGTCTTCGGTTTCTACTTTTAATAATCCGTATTCTACCAATTCATTAAAAAAACTGATTTCGATATTATATATTTTTACGAGTTCTTCTCTCGATATTCTTTCGATCATGGTTTACGAATTTTTAAGTTGCTCAAAAAGTTCTTTCTGTTTTTCGGTAAGATTCGTTGGTAATTTTACTTCATAGGTCACGAAAAGATCACCAAACTGCCCGTCTTTTTTATAAACCGGAAATCCTTTTCCTTTTAATCTTACGGTTAATCCGTTCTGGGTTTCGGGTTTTACTTTAAAGTTAACATTTCCGTCCAGTGTATTAACTTTGACATCACCTCCCAAAACTGCTGTATAAAGGTCAATTACCACCTTGGTTTTAAGGTCATCTCCTATCCTTTCAAAATCGGGATCTACCGGAATATTGAATGTGATATACAGATCTCCGTTAGGACCCCCATTGAATCCCGGATTTCCATGTCCTTTCAATTTGATCTGCTGTCCGTCATATACACCTGCCGGAATAGTAATCCTTACTTTTTTTCCGTTAATATCAAAAGTCTGCTGATGGGATTTCGCAGCATCTTTTAAATCCAGGTTCAGTTCTGCCTGAATATCCTGACCTTTAAATTTTCCTGAAGCACTCCCTCGTGAGCTTCTGCCAAATCCTCCTGAACCTCCGAACATATTTTGAAAGAAATCAGAAAAATCTTCTCCTTCTCCAAAATCAGCACCTGAAAATCCTCCTCCATAGTTTTGACTTTGCTGATATTGTCTTTGCTGCTGTTGAGCCTTTTCATATTCTTCTCCATGTTTCCAGTTTTCACCATACTTATCATATTTAGTACGGTTTTCAGGATTACTGAGAACTTCATTGGCTTCATTCAGTTCTTTGAATTTTTTCTCTGCTTCCTTGTCATTGGGATTAAGGTCCGGATGTAGTTTTCTTGCCAGTTTTCGATAGGCTTTTTTTATGTCATCCTGAGTTGCGTTTTTGTTTACGCCTAAAATTTTATAATAGTCTATATAAGCCATTAGAAACGTATGTTTTACTCAAATTTACTAAATTTGAGCCTGAAAGTTGTACAAAATAATGTTAAAATAAACTTATATTTGACAAAAAACACCTTATGAGAGAAGTCTTTAAAAATTATTCCGGAATACTATTTTTATTATTCGGGATTACCATCGGGAGCATTTTAGGAATTACTGCTCCTGGATTTGTAATGAATATAAAACCACTGGGAGACATCTTTCTTAATCTCCTTTTTGTAAGCGTAGTTCCTTTGGTATTCTTTGCAGTGTGTAATTCTATTGCTTCTCTGGAACAGCAGTCAAAGTTTGGAAAGATCATTCTTACTATGGCCTTTACTTTTCTTCTTTTTATATTAATTGCGGCTATTTACACCATTAGTGTCGTTTATTTCTTTCCTTTATCTTCTCTTTCGGGAAGTTCAGAAATCATTACGGAAGGAGCTTCAGAAAGTGAAAGCTGGCAAAACAGAATTGTAAGCTTTTTTACCGTAGGAGAATATACGGAGCTTTTTTCCAGAAAAAATATGCTGGCATTACTTATCTTTTCTTTCTTAACGGGATTCGCAGCCAGAAAATCAGGGGAAAAGGGTCAGCAATTCCGAGCTTTTATTGCATCCGGATATGAGGTAATGAAAGAATTATTATTATTAATCATGAAGCTAGCTCCCGTTGGGTTAGGTACTTATTTTGCCTATCAGGTAGCTACTTTAGGCCCACAATTGGTAGGTTTTTATGCAAAACCTCTTGGAATATATTATGTGGCAGGTACAGTTTATTTCTTTGTATTTTTCTCACTGTATGCTTTTATCGCTAATGGAAAAACAGGATTTACAAGTTTCTGGAAGAATGCAATCTACCCGACTTTAACTGCATTAAGTACGTGCAGCAGCTTTGCAAGTATGCCCGCTAACCTACAGGCTGCCTCTAAAATTGGTATTCCAAGTTCTATCGCTAATCTGGTGATTCCTATCGGATCTACTCTACACAAGAATGGATCTTCTATCTCATCGATCATTAAAATCTACGTAGCTTTCCTGATCATAGGAAGGGATTTTTTCGATCCTTCCAACCTTCTGTTAGCTTTGGGGATTACCGTATTTGTGAGTATTGTGGCAGGAGGTATTCCAAATGGAGGGTATATTGGGGAAATGCTGATGATTTCTGTCTACAAATTGCCACAGGAAGCTATTCCCGCAGTTATGATTATCGGAACATTAGTGGATCCTTTGGCCACAGTATTAAATTCTGTGGGTGATATTGTAGCAGCGATGTTTGTGAATCGGTTTATAAAGACCTGATTTTTTACGTTTATTTTATTCACTGCGTTTTACCGGTTCAAGTTTTTCATATTCTTCCGGTTTGAATAGAGTATAATGAACCTTAAAGGTTTTTCCCATAGGTGTTTCAAGGGAAAATCCTCCAGGTCCGAAGCCATCCAGCACATCCAATGTAAAGTGCGAGTATTTCCAGTATTCGAATAAATCCCGGTCTACCCAGAATTCGTGCCCGTTAATTGTGCCTATCATCGTATCATTCATTCTTGGATAGAAACCTCCTTTTTCAAAACATTGGGGCTGGGTACCTTCACAGCACCCTCCGGCCTGATAAAACATAAGGTCCCCGTATTTTTTTTCTAATTCCCAGATTACTTCCAATGCTTCTTCTGTAACCGATAATCTGGATATCTTTGTTTCCATTAGATTTATTTTTATTAAAGTTAAAAAAACCTGACAAATTAATTGTCAGGTTGTAAAGCGTTTTATTATTTAGTTTGGACTTGCAATGTCCAATACTATTCTACCGTCAATCTGACCTTTTTTCATTTTATCAAAGACATCATTAATATCTTCTAATTTAGCAGAAGTTACCGTAGCCTTCACTAATCCTTCATTGGCAAAATCCAAAGCTTCCTGAAGATCTTTTCTGGTTCCTACAATAGAACCTCTTACTGTAATTCTTTTCAGAACCGTTTCAAATATTGGCAATTCAAAGGATCCCGGAGGAAGCCCGTTCAAAGCAATTGTTCCTTTTCTTCTCAACACATCGATTCCCTGTTTGAAAGCGATTGGAGAAACCGCAGTAATCAGGGCACCATGCATACCTCCTACTTCTTTATGTAAATATTCTCCCGGATCTGTAGTTTTAGCATTCACTACTAAATCTGCCCCAAGTTTTTTAGCCAAATCCAATTTATCATCCGCCACATCGATTGCTGCTACATGCATTCCCATTGCTTTTGCATACTGCACCGCCACGTGGCCCAGTCCACCGATTCCCGAAATCGCTACCCATTCTCCGGGTTTTGTTTCAGTTTCTTTTAGTCCTTTATATACGGTTACACCGGCACAAAGGATCGGAGCTATTTCCAAAAAGTTCACATTGGATTTAAGATGTCCTACATATCTTGAATCTGCAATTACATATTCAGCAAATCCTCCGTCTACACTATATCCCCCATTTTGCTGAGCCTCACACAATGTTTCCCATCCTGTAATACAATAATCACAACATCCACAGGCACTGTATAACCAAGGAACTCCAACAGCATCACCCTCTTTTACCTGAGCTTCAGGACCACATGCTACTACAATTCCAACTCCTTCGTGTCCCGGAATTAAAGGCATTTTCGGTTTTGCAGGCCAGTCTCCGTCCACAGCATGTAAGTCGGTATGACAAACACCACAGGCGATTACTTTCACCAATACTTCATATCTTCCCGGTTCTCTTACCGGAACCTCTTCAATTTTTAACGGCTGGCCATAGCCTTGCACTACTGCAGCCTTCATAGTTTTTGGAATCATAAATTTTCTTTAGTTTTTGGTATTAATTTATCAGATAATAAAATAGCTTTGAATGCTTCAGAATTCATCCACATTCAAAGCTAATTTTAAAAAATCGGAACTTATTTTACTTTTTAAAAGAATCCAAGTTTGTTCTTGTTATAAGAAATCAGCATATTTTTAGTCTGACGGTAGTGATCCAACATCATCTTGTGATTTTCTCTACCTATACCTGATTGCTTATATCCTCCGAACGGAGCTCCTGCAGGATATGAGTGGTATTGATTTACCCATACTCTTCCCGCCTGAACGTGACGTGGAATCTGATACAGCTGATGTGCATCTCTTGTCCATACTCCAGCCCCTAATCCATAGATGGTATCATTTGCAATTTCTAATGCTTCTGCTTCATCTTTAAATGTCGTAAATGCTAATACAGGTCCAAAAATTTCTTCCTGGAAAATTCTCATTTTGTTATGCCCTTTAAAGATAGTCGGCTGAATGTAGTATCCTTCTTCTAAACCTTCAATCGTATTTACATCTCCACCTGTCAACACTTCAGCTCCTTCTTCTTTTCCTAATTTAATATAGGAAAGGATTTTGTCTTTCTGAATTTTAGATGCCTGAGCTCCCATCATTACAGTCTTATCAAGCGGATTTCCAACTTTAATCGCTTTTGTTCTTTCCACTACTTTTGCAATGAATTTATCAGCGATATCCTCTTGTACCAACAGTCTTGAAGGACATGTACAGATCTCTCCCTGATTTAATGCAAAAAGAACTGCTCCTTCAACAGCTTTATCCAGGAATTCATCATCGGCATCCATTACAGAATTAAAGAAGATGTTCGGAGATTTTCCTCCTAATTCCAATGTTACCGGGATAATGTTTTCCGTAGCATACTGCATTACCATTCTACCTGTAGCAGTAGATCCTGTAAATGCTGCTTTAGCCACTTTAGGGTTAGTTACCAATGCTCTGCCCAGCTCTGCTCCAAAACCGTTTACTACGTTAAGAACTCCAGCTGGAAGTAAGTCCCCAATTAATTCAACTAACACTAAAATAGAGATCGGTGTACTTTCTGCCGGTTTTAATACTACGCAGTTTCCTGCTGCCAAAGCCGGAGCCAGTTTCCAAACTGCCATTAGTAACGGGAAATTCCAAGGAATAATTTGAGCAATTACTCCAAGTGGCTCATGAACGATTAAAGAAACGGTATCTTTATCCAATTCATTATGAGATCCTTCTTCTGCACGGATTACTGAGGCAAAGTAACGGAAGTGATCGATCGCCAGCGGTAAATCTGCCGCTAATGTTTCTCTTACCGCCTTTCCGTTGTCAATTGTTTCTACTGTAGCAAGATATTCAAGATTTTGTTCCATTCTATCTGCTATCTTATTAAGGATAATACTTCTTTCTGTGGAAGAAGTGTCTTTCCATGTTTTAAAAGCCTTTTCAGCTGCATTTACCGCAAGATCAAGATCTTCTTTGGAAGAATGTGCTGCCTGTGTAAATACTTTTCCGTTAATTGGAGAAACCACATCAAAAAACTGCCCGTTTACCGGAGCTGTGAATTTACCATCGATATAATTGCTGTATTGGCTTTTGAATTGAGGCCACTGAAAGGTAGTCTCTGATTTTTGTTCTGTTATTGTACTCATGATAATATCTAATTACTATTTCTGTATCACCAAATTACATTTTCATGACAAAAATCACGTAGCACAATCGTACAAAAAAACATCAAAATAATATTCTGGCATAACTTTATAATTTTCTTAACAATTTCATGAATTCAAAAATTCCTATATTTGATATAGCAGGTCACACTAAATATTTGAAAATGAATGATCATAAATTTTTATTAAATACTCCTAAGTTAAAAAAGGAAAGTCAGCTTTCCAGCTTAGTGGAAAATCAAACTAAATTTAATCTTAACAATTGTGAGTTTAGTATTTATGAAACCCACAGACCTGCTTTTGGGGTAAAACTTCATTTCGACAATATTGCATTTACAGCCATGCTTCAGGGAAAAAAATGGATGAAGCTAGAAAATAAGACACCCTATTTTGAATATACTCCCGGAGAAAGTATTTTAATGGCACCCGGAGAAACTATGGTGATCGATTTTCCGGAAGCCGACAGAATACCTACCCAATGTATTTCCCTCAGCCTTAATCCTGAATTTATTGAAGATACTCTCAATTATTTGAACTATGCCCTGCCTAAAGTAGATGAAACATCTCAATGGAATGTCCATCTGGAAGAATATTTTCTTTTTAACAATCAGTCGCTCGCTTCTGCTACCAATAATATTATGAGAATAGCGATGGATACGAACTCTCAAAAAGATATTATAGCTGATTTTGCTTTAAAGGAATTACTGATCCGCCTTATGCAAACCCAGGCAAGGAAATTAGTTGAAAGGAATCTCGCTAAAAATAAATCAAGGATTTCCTATGTAGTAGATTATATCAGAAAGAATCTTCACCAAAAACTTTCGATTGACAGCATTGCAAAACTAGCCTATGTAAGCAAATCCAATTTCTTTAAAATGTTCAAGGAAGAACTGGGAACTTCCCCTAATGAATTCATTTTAAAGGAGCGTATCAACAGGGCCAAAGAATTACTCGCTAACAAAAACAGTATCAAAGAAACAGCATTTCAAACCGGATTTTCTGATACTAATTATTTTACAAGGGTGTTTAAACAGCTTGTGGGAATTACCCCGAAGAATTATCAGAATAAGGTGATGTTTTTTGAGTAGAATAAATATCAATTATTCCCATTCGTTGACATATAATTAATAAAAACGTTCCAGGTAAACATGGGCCACAAGCTCACAATTCTATTGAGTTTTTTTCATGTATAGCTAAATCAGATTCTTCATTAGTAAGGTCATCTGCTAAATATAAGGTTGTATAAAAATCTTCTTCTCCCTTGAAATCCTTAAGATTTAATAAAAATTCCTCTTATGAAAGCAATTTATTTTTAATTCCTTCAACTCTATAAGCCAAGCAAGTTTCAAATTCTTATCTTCTAATATTTTCATTATCTTAAATTGATCTTTATTTTTCTATTTTCTTCGCATCTTGCATGGCTTGTAAGAAAATACTAAAATCATCGGGAACAAAATCTTCTAATCTGGAAATATCAATCTTCTCAGCCTGCCAAAAATGTTCAATTTTCATAAGCTTATTCAAATCTTTCCCTGAAATTATTTTCCCTAAAATATCCGAATAATAGGAGGCAACATCAATTCTTAATTTTTCGATTCCCACATGATAGATTTTAGTATCTGAATTAAGTATTTTATCAATTTTGCATAAAAGCCTACAGCAATACAAAACCTCATTTTCTTTCAAATAGAATTTTTGAAAAAAGATTGGCTTTAATCTGTTGAATATAGATTTTTCTTTAGGAATAAAATTGAAGTGCTTCAAACACGCTGTAGGTAGATGAAAACTATTAATTAAGTACTCAGCCACGAGAGAAGGTGCTATTATATTCTTAAAATAGTCTTGGAACTCTGCCCATGAATTCCATCTACTTCTATCAAGTGAAAGATCAATTAGCCGCAGATAAGCATATAGAAATAATAATTGGTGATACTTAATTTTCATAGCTTTCAATGAATAACTTATTATTTACAATAAATTAATCTCGATAAGCTTCTCTTCAAGTAAAAACTATTTATGACTAAGTCATAAATTTCAATTTAACAGGAGAAGAAACATCCAATATTATTATATCTTCACAATAAAAATGAATAGTATCATTCTCATAATCTTCAATTTGATAGTGGATAAACTCTAACCCATTATTCGAAACATCAATTATATCGAAACCGGAAACTTGCTGAAGACCATTATAATTATAATCAAAATCAATTTTTAAGCTGGATACATTTTCAAAATTAACAGACACCTCAAAGAAATTATCCTGCTGATCAGGCCATCCAAATTTTTGATTTCGTAATTGAGAATAGAAGATAATCATAAGTTTATTTTCTTCCAACTCATACTCTTAATAAATGCTATGTCGGATAGTTTCCAATCTGGATATATATTTACGACTTTTTCTATATTATTTATTTTTTTCATTCTTTCCAAAAATTAAACAATGTTTCTTTTCCTCTATCGCTGAACCCCGGCCCATATTCATATTGGTGTAAATGAGGAATATTATCATTTTTGAACCTTAAATGAAAAATCAGTATATATCCGGCTACCCAATTTTTCACAAAAATAAAAATCACCCTGTCGTTTTCACCAACTATTGATAAACTTAAAGCAACTTAAATTTAAGACACAAAAAAGCCCCTTAATCGGGACTTTTCATAATATATAGAAAAAGGTAATACAATTATTCCTGATAAGAGTAATATCTGGCTCCCTTCAAAACCGGACTCTCCAATTCTACAGATTCTAGGCCGAATCCTTTATAATTTTTATTAACAGACTCTTTCAATTGTTTTCTATGGAGTTTTTCATAGGTCTCAAAATTAATAGCTGTTCTTTTCTTTAATGTCTCAAACAGGTTCCATTTTGAAACCACATTTTTCCAGTTTTCTGAGATTTTACCTGCAAAAACTTTAGATTTGGAACCGCTTCCATACCCTAAGAAACCAATTTCCTTACCAGCCAGATCTTCATTATCATTATATGAAGTCTGTAAAGCGGAAAGAAGTGCCATAAAAATAGAAGCTGTATACATATTTCCTATCTCCGAAGAAGCTCTTTGTGACTTCTCTATTTTTTCATTGATAAATGCAATATATTCTTCGGATTTAGCAACAGCTTTTTGTTCTTCCGGCGTCTGATAAGATATATTATTTTCTAAGCTGTAAATCTCTGTAAAAACTCTTTTTCCATGAAAAGCATAAGGCAGGTGAAAAATAAGATATTTCCAGTGCTGGTAAGGTTTTTCCTGTCCTGTAATATTTTTGTAATGTTGATAAGCTTCACGTATCCTATCCTGATAACACTGATTGGAATACTGACCATCAAAAACAGGCTCATCTGTGAAAATTTCAATAGTATCCGGAAAAGATTCCGGAGCATTGGTAAGGTTCCCTTTATCAAATAATCTTCTTGGCTTAAAGAAATCAAAAACACTTTCTGTAGCTACTCCCCAATTATTTTCAATTTCCAGAAGATCAGGCTTTGATGATACCAGTAAAGCAACTGCTCCTCCACCTTGTGTATATTCGCCTGAAGAAGCCAGTTCATATTTGGCATAATCACTGGAAATTACAATGGCTTTTTTATCGGGATTAACCCTTACGAAATCTAAAGAATTATGCAGAGCATCTACTGCTCCTACACACGCAAAGGTCATATCCACCACATCACAATTCCTGAAACACCTTTCTCCAAATTCCTTTTCAAGTATCTTTTCCACCATCTGCATAGCATATGTAGCCGTAGGCTTTGCCGCATCAAGAGCACTTTCTGTTCCTAAATAAATTCTTGCAATATCCTTAGGGTTGATATTATAATCTTTGATCAATTTTAATAATGATTCTGCTGCAAATGTGGCTGCATCTTCATGAACATCTGCTAATGCCATCTTATGTAAACCAAGCCCTTTTTCCAATTTTGCCGGTTCTATTCCTCTCTTTTCCGCTAAATCCTTTATCTCCAAATATAAGGAAGGCACATAATAACTCGCAGCCTCTATTCC
>NZ_JALAHD010000130.1 GCF_022712095.1 Chryseobacterium sp.
CTATAAATATTGTTTGTAGATTTAAAAACTTTTGCATTATATTTGTTATAAACATGGACCATGAAAAGCAATTTATTGATTTTGACTTTTGGTTTTTTTATGCCAGTTTTGGGATCGGCGCAAACAGCCCCGGATTTTAGAGAACTTTTAGACAGTGCTATGGTTCGTGATTCTGATCTTAAAATGCAGATTACCCAAAATAAACTTACCGACCTTGATGAACATAAGCTGAAAGATGCTTTTCTTCCTACATTAGGACTGAGCGGTCAAATTGGATACCTCAACGGAACAGCGCGCACTACTTCTCCTGAAATTAATATTCAGCCCTTCATTCATATTCCGGAGGGACAGTTTAATAATAACCTGAACGTTTCAGGATTCTCAGGAATTGCAAAAGCAGATGCTAAAATGCTGGTGTATTCCGGGGGAAAAGTGAAGTTGTTGAGAAAAGCAAATGAAGAGAAAAAAATATCCGAAGACATTCTTCTTGAAAAAACACGAGATGAGGTAGTCGCAAATGTTTCCAAAGCTTACGACCAGCTGGCATTAATTCATCAAACTAAAAATGTGCTCGATGAAGCAAAGAAAAGGTTGGATATTAACCGGAAAACAGCCGATAAGGCTTTAGGTTATGGTCTTATTACTCCATATGATCATAAAAAAATTGAATTAGCTCAGGCTACGCTTGATGCTAAAATGGTAGAATATGAAGGAAAAAAAGAACTTCTTCTCACCCAGCTCTATATTTTAACAGGAATTGATAAGGAGCGTCTGAGATTAATCGTTCCTGTATTATCACCTATTGAGCTGCTTGCACCTGAAAAAGGAATCGAACAGAGAGCCGAGATCCGTGCTCTCGAACATGGAATCACTGCGGCAGATTTTAAGATAAAAGCAGAAAGAACCTGGAAAATTCCTAAAGTTCAGCTTATGGCTTCTGCTTATTATATAGGATTGTACGGAAGCAGGATCAAAACTTCAGAAAATGTAATTCCGGCCATTCCGCTGATTGGTTATCCCGGAGCAAAATTAGACTGGCGTCCCACCAATCTGAACATCTTTCCTCTTGTAACTGCTGGCGTAGGTTTCCAATGGGAAATCTTTGATGGAAGAGAAGGAAAGCATGCAGAAGAAACAGCTAAAATCGGAAAGGAAATTTTGCAAAATCAAAAAGAAGACGCATTGAAAAAACTTACTCTCAATTTAGCTAATAATCAAACCAATTATGATGTTGCTGATGCGCAGATCGCACTTAAAAGTAAAGAAAAAGAATTGGCTAGAAATGCCTTGATACAGGCAGAAAAAGAATTCAGATATGGTGTAAGTAAATCCTCTCAGCTTATCGAAGCGGAAAACGATCTGGAAGCAGCTGAATTAGAATATCAAAACGCTATTTTTAACCAGCGACGGGCCGGAATAGAACTGATGAGATCTACTCAGGAACTGGATGTTACAAAAATTTATTAATTACCCTTAAATTTAAAACGATGCAAAAATATATATCTCTACTATGTATTGCTCTGTTCTTCTTGGAAAGCTGTGAGAAGAAACCAAAAAACCTGAATGACTCCGAAGGCAAGGTTCAGAAAGAAGTTATATCCTTTGCTCCGAAAGTAACAGGAAGGATATTAAAAATTTATGTAACGGAAGGTGAATCTGTGAAAAAAGGAGATACGCTCGCTTTACTGGATGTTCCTGAAGTTTCAGCTAAAATTGCTCAGGCAGAAGGTGCTGTAAGTGCTGCTGCTGCACAGGAGCAAATGGCCAAGAACGGGGCAACGGCTGATCAGTTGAAGCAATTACAGGCTAAATATAAAGGGCTGAAAGAACAATATGATTTTGCTCAGAAATCCTTCAGAAGAGCTTCTAATATGTACAGGGACAGTCTTATGTCTCCGCAGGCCTATGATGAGATCTATGCTAAACTTCAAGGAGCCAAAGCCCAATATGATGCCGTGGTGGCGGAATTGGATGATGTAAAAAGAGGAACCCGCTTTGAAAAAGTGGAAATGGCTGCCGGACAGGCTTCTCAGGCTAAAGGAGCTTTGCAGGAAGCTCATGTTGCTTACTCAGAGAGGTACGTTATTGCGACGAATGATATGGAAATTGAGACCATTAGTCTTAATGCCGGAGAATTGGCTACCGCGGGATATGCACTTTTTAACGGATATATTCCGGACAGTACATATTTTAGATTTACAGTTCCTGAAAGTGAGATTTCAAAATATAAAAAAGGACAGAATATAGTTCTACAGGTAGTTTATAATAAAGAAAACCTAGAAGGAACAATAGTGTATATAAAACAGCTGACACGATATGCTGATATTACAACACCTTATCCGGATTATCAGCTGCAGGACGCTATATATGAAATAAAGGTTACCCCCAAGGATATGAATAAAGCAAAAAATATCCTGGTTAATGCTAATGTGATTCTGAAATAATTACCTATGAAAGAGTTTTTTCGTCTTTTAAAACGGGAGTTCAAAGTATTCTTAGGTAACTCTACATTACGGACCGTATTCTTTCTGGCTCCATTTGTGTATGCTACACTATTGGGGCTTGTTTACAAAAGCGGAAAAGTGGAAAATACACCTGTATTAGTTGTAGATAAAGATAATACACCGCTTTCCCGTCAGCTTACGGAAATGCTGGAGGATAATAAAAGTATCAAAGTAATCAGGTTTATTCAGGAACCGCTAAGTATAAAAGATGAAGTGATACGCTACGAAGCGGCAGCAGTTGTAATGATTCCTTCAAGATTCGAAGCAGATATGCTTCAGAAAAAATATCCTGAGCTGAATGTTTATATTAATACAGGGAATGTTCTGACTGCTAATTTTGCCTCGAAAGCCCTTCAGCTTACCATCGGAACATTCTCCGCAGGAGCTTCTATTAAGGCTTTGCAGAAGATGGGGATGCCCGCAACTCAGGCAGCCACACAATATGAACCTTTTAAAGCCAATTATATTACCCTGTTTAACACAGCGGGTAATTACCTGATCTTTATGTGGCCTGCGATGTTAGCTGTAGTTTTACAACAGATCATATTACTGGCGATGGCTGTGAGCTTTGCAGCGGAATTTCAGGGAGAAACTTTTGTGAAAGAATATTATAAAATGCGCAGGTGGGCTTTTCCTACCATGCTCATTAAAGTAATTCCTATTTGGATATTTTCCATTCTTATTGTGCTTATGTATTACTTCATGCACATGATTTTTAAAGTGCCTATGCCGGAAGGTGTATTCAATTTTACCATTCTCACAGCAGTGTTTGTAGGGTCCGTATCTTTTATGGGGGTTTTTGTAAGTATTCTTGTGCCAGATGCATTGAAGGCGACACAAATTCTTATGGTAATCGCTTCACCTGCTTTCATTATCAGTGGCTATACCTGGCCGCTTAATGCAATGCCGGCTGCTGTTCAGTTTATTGCGAATATTATTCCTTTAACTCCTTTTTTAAAGGCATTTAAAATATTATTGATTCAGAAAGGCTCTGTAGAACTTACTTTTCCCTATCTGAAGCATTTAGGAATTCTCCTTTTAGTTTATCTTATTTTAGGCTGGATTGCCCTCAAAATAAAACTCTGGCTCATTTTCCACTATGTAAAACCTGTGAATGCTCAGGATGATACTTTTGAGGAAATATCATAATGGGATACCATCTGTTTAGCTAAATTTTTAAATATCGGTAAAATCACACAAAAAACTGATATATTTGTTTTAAGTAATTTTTAGAAAAATGGAAAACGTTTTTGATAGTAAAGACGCTCAGAATTATATTGACAGAATTAATCACCTTAGCCCGGAATCTCAGGGGTTATGGGGTAAAATGTCGGTAGATCAGATGTTGGCTCATTGTAATGTGTCCTACGAAATGGTGTATGAACCGGAAAAACATAAAAAGCCAGGAGGAGTTGCCAAATTTATATTGAAAACCTTTGTAAAATCTAAAATAGTGGGAGAGAAAAGTTATCCTAGGAACGGACCGACTTCGCCTCAGTTCATTATAAGTGATCAGAAGAATTTTGAAGAAGAAAAAAAGAGACTGATCGGATTTATTCAAAAGACACAACAGCTAGGTGCTTCCGCTTTTGATGGAAAGGAATCTTTTTCATTTGGAAAATTAAAAGCTCAGGAATGGAATAATATGTTTGCTAAACATTTAAACCATCACTTGGCTCAATTTGGAGTATAAGGTAAAAAATGAAAAAATTATTATTTTTATTACTGTTTATATTTTCATTCAATTTTGGTCAGACTAAAGAATTTCCATTAAAAGACAAAGATTTTAGTGCTGTGATTCTTAATAAGGAAATGCTTTTTGAAGGAGTAATATCCACAGGTATTCCCTTTAAATTTAGATTCAAACAGGTAATAAAAAATCCTGAAAAACCAGACATCTATTTAGTCTCAGGTACTTCTGAAACAGAAGGTAAACAAACTGATTTTTTAGGAGAGTTGAACTTTACTGAAAAATATGATGTTAAAAATACTCCATCCGAAATGCTTCTCTTTGGAAATTTCTTTTTAGTAGAAAATGGTAAAAATGAACATTCCGGAATGTTTAAAGGGAAGTTCAGGATTCAAACCCATAAAGATGTAGCTGCCAAAGAAAATTTTTCTACTCTTACCTTTAAAGGTACATGGAGAAATTATTCCAAAACCTTGGATTATAAGGTGTGGTGGGCTAACTTTAATCCAAGTAATATTGAAAAAGTGATATTCAAATAACAACCATAACAATATGAAAAAATTATTACCGTTCCTTATTCTTGTTTCCAATTTTATTTTTGCACAAATGCCCAATATTTCCAATGTCTGGTTAAATAACAGTAAGCCTTATATAGGTACCATTGGAAATAAAAATCAGGAAATAAAGCTGAAGATCAATATTTCCGAGCAGGACAAAAAAAAAGATCAGGAATATTTTGTATCCGGATATTCCTTGGTAGATAAGGTTTATTCAAACTTTGAAGGGAAACTTAAAATTACAAAATATAAGGATTCCAAAAATAAAGGAGTAATCTATGGAGAATATGAGTTGGCTGAAGAAAACAAAGGGCAGCATTCAGGTATTTTTACCGGAAAATTTATTTATTCTTTTAAGTGGAATAAAACTTCGGAAAAAGTGGAAAATCAAAAAATAGAATTTACGGGACAATGGAAAAGCTACGATGGAAAGCTGAATTATAAAACCCATATCAAGAATCAATAAAGCATCTGAATTTTCAGATGTTTTTTACTATAAGTAATACTAAACATTAACTATATGAAATTAGGAGCATTCTCACTCAGCTTAAGTGTTAAAGATCTTCAGAAGTCTAAGGAATTTTATGAGAAATTGGGTTTTTCTCCTACGGGTGGCAGTATGGAGCAAAATTATCTTATCATGAAAAATGATACGACTTTAATAGGATTGTTTCAGGCTATGTTTGATGGAAATATGCTTACTTTTAATCCGGGATGGAATGAAAATGCCGAAGAAGTTAATCCTTTCGAGGATGTTCGGCAAATTCAGAAATACCTGAAGGAAAACGGGGTAGTGTTGGACAAAACAGCTGATGAATCTACTACAGGGCCAGAGCATATTTTTTTGAAAGATCCTGATGGGAATATGATTCTGATCGATCAGCACAGATAGACATTTCAATAACAAAAACTAAATATAGACATATTATGGCATCAGTAAACGTTTATTTAACATTCGATGGAAATTGTAAAGAAGCATTTGATTTTTATCAATCGGTATTCGGAGGTGAATATCCTTATGTAGGAACTTTTGGTGAAATGCCCTCAGGGGATTGGAAGGAAATTCCGGAAGAAGATAAAAATAAGATCATGCATATTTCACTTCCTATCTCCAAAGAGACTATTTTAATGGGAAGTGATACGGGAGGAGAATGGGCACCCCATTTTAAACAGGGAAATAACTTTTCTATTTCCATTAATGCAGATTCCAGAAAAGAGGCTGATCAGCTGTTTGGCGGACTTTCTGAAGGAGGTCAGATTACCATGCCTATGGCAGATACGTTCTGGGGAGCCTATTTCGGGATGTTTACAGATAAGTTCGGAATTAACTGGATGGTAAACTATGATGATCCTTCCAAGATTGAATCGTATCAATAAACAAATATGATTAAAAATAGTTATAGACTGGTAGAGTTTTCTATCAGTCTTTTATTTATAATAAATATATCAATGACAAGATTGATTTACATAAAAAATAATTAAATACTTAAATTCGTTGAAAATATAAAAATGAGATTTACAATTGATGAAATTCAGGAAGAGCACCGGAAAGTAAAAAGCGGTGTTGATTTCCCTAAATATATAAAGGCTATTAAAGAGAAAGGAGTAGTGGATTATATAGTATATGTCTCAGATGGGCGAGCTGTATATTTTGACCAGGATGGACAAAATGTTTCGACAGGAAGTAAATATGAAACATTAACTATTGCCGCAGAGCTTAATCTCAATGAGTTTGTGTCAAGGTTAAAACTTCATCAGCAAGGAGGAACGGATTACCTTACTTTTTGCAATGATTGTGCCCGGAACGGAGTAGAAGGCTGGAAAATAGATTTGGAAAAAATGACCTGTTCCTATTTTGATAAAGCGGAAAATGAAATTCTTGTAGAGCTCATTCCCACTGTGTAAACTGAAAACCTCTGAAAAATTTTCATAAAAGAGATTTTTTATTTATTATTGATATTTAGTATATTTTTTTATAAAACGATAGATAATAGTAATAAACTATAATAAAAAATTAAATATGAAAATTTTAAAATCATTGGCTTTTTTACTGATTTTGAGCACGGGAGGGCTGTATGCCCAGAATAGTGACCTGGGAGCCTGGTATATGTATTTCGGTAACAATAAAATCAGTGATAAATGGAATTGGCATAATGAAGTTCAGTACCGTAATTTTGATGCTATCGGAGACCTGGAGCAGCTTCTTATTCGTACAGGGATAGGATATGATCTTACGGAAAATAATAATAACGTTCTAGTGGGGTATGGTTTTATTTTAAGTAAGCCCTACGTAAATGGTGAGAAAACAGAAAATGTTGAACATCGTATTTTCCAGCAGTTTATAACCAAGCAGAAATTGGGAAGATTTAATTTACAGCACCGTTACCGTCTGGAAGAACGTTTTCTGGAGGATGATTTCAGGATGAGATTCCGTTATTTATTGGGTTTTAATATTCCGCTTACACAAAAAGATATGTTACCCAAAGCCTTTTATGCTTCTGTTTATAATGAAATATTTTTGCATTTCAATAGTCCCGTCTTTGACCGGAACAGAGTATACGGGGCCTTAGGATATATCATTAATAAAAACATGAGGATAGAAGCCGGATATATGAATCAGTTGCAGGAAAACAGAAATCGTGGACAGATCCAGATAGGATTCTATAATAACATACCATTTAATAAAAATTAAAAACATATATGCATTCAGGGAAAAGATTCAGTGCACTGGAATTTGCAGTCTGGACCAAGAGAAGTATCTATATTCTGACTTTATTATCGGCTATCCCCACCATACTTTATTATTGTGGCTGGGTTTTCCTTTCGTTTCCTTGGCAACCGATCGCCATTATGGGAACCGCAGTGGCTTTCATTGTCGGATTTAAAAATAATGCCAGCTACAGCAGGTTGTGGGAGGCGAGACAAATTTATGGTGCCATTATCAATGACAGCAGAAGTTTCGGATATATATTAAGAGATTCGTTATCTGTAAATTCATCTAAAGTAGAAGAAATGTTTCTTCGTCATTATGCGTGGCTGACTGCCCTTCGTTTTCAGCTTCGTGAACCACGTGCATGGGAAAATATGGATACGGCACAGTTTGAAGAATATGCACAGAAATATGAAGTTCCCGAAAGAGTGACCAAAATTGATGATGAATTAAAAAAGTATCTTTCAGAGGAAGAGTTTCATTACATCTTAGGTAAGAAAAACAAGGCAACTCAGCTTATGGCACGCCAAAGTAGGGAATTGTCTGAAGTATATGCTAAAAGAGAAATTAATGATTTTCAATGGTCGCAGATCAACCAGCAATTAGTGAAATTCACGGATAGTCAGGGAAAAGCAGAGAGAATTAAAAACTTTCCTTATCCAAGAAACTTCTCTTCGATTACTACCTATTTGTTGCTCTTGTTTATTGTTTTCGTGCCTTTTGGACTGCTAAAAGAATTTGATAAACTGGGCGACGGGACACTTTTTGAAGGTTACACAGTATGGTTTAATATTCCATTTTCCCTTTTAGTGACCTGGTGCTTTCATACATTAGACAGTGTAGGAGAAGCCTCAGTAAATCCATTTGAAGGAAGTCCCAATGACGTTCCTATTACACAGATCAGCCGTACCATAGAAATTGATATGAGAGATATGCTGGACGAAACTAATCTTCCTCCCGCTATTACTCCTAAGAATAATATCGTACTTTAAACTAGAATTAACGTTAAAATCCTAAAACACTATAATGATTCACACCTACGTAATAATGTCGATAGCAGTTTTACTATCTGTTATGATATTGGTAATAATAGGGCAAAGGCTGAGAGTAGCCTATCCTATATTTTTAGTAATTGCGGGCTTACTGATAAGCTTTATTCCGGAAATGCCCCGGATAGAAATAGAGCCCGATCTGGTTTTCCTTATTTTCCTTCCTCCTATTTTATTTGAAGCGGCGTGGTTTACGTCGTGGCAGGATTTTCATAAATGGAGAAAACAAATTTTTTCCATGGCTTTCGGATTGGTTTTCCTTACTTCCATAGTCGTGGCTTATCTTTCATCGTCTATTATTCCGGGACTTACGGTGGCAATGGGCTTTTTGCTTGGAGGAGTAAATTCTCCACCGGATGCCGTGGCGGCCACTTCCGTGTTAAAGCATATGAAAATACCTAAGAAAATTACAAGTATTCTGGAAGGAGAAAGTCTGATTAATGATGCTTCCAGTTTGATTGTATTTAAATTTGCTTTGGCAGCTGTTATTTCAGGGCAGTTTATATTCCGAGATGCTGTTCAGGACTTTTTCATTATGGCTATTGGAGGAGTTGGGATTGGTGCTGCTACAGGGCTTTTATTTGGAGCGGTGCTGAGGTTAATACCATCCAATTCCAATATTGATACCGTAATTACATTGATTGTACCTTATGTCATGTATGTGGGAGCAGAACATTTTCATTTTTCAGGGGTACTATCGGTAGTTGCCGGTGGTTTGTTAATGTCTTACAATTCTCACTGCTATTTAAGTCATACCACAAGGTTACAGGCAGGATCCGTATGGAGTGTACTCATCTTTTTAATGAATACCATTATTTTTATCCTTATAGGGCTGGAATTACCTGTGGTAATTGCCGGAATGAAAGATTACACTATCTCGGAGGGAATTTATTACAGTGTGATTATCGGAGGAGCGATTATACTTACCCGGATTATCTACAGTTATGCACTCATGTATTTCCCAAGGCTCTGTTCAAAAGAATTAAGGCTTAAAGTACCCAAACCCGACTGGAGGGAACCGTTTATTATCAGTTTTGCAGCGATGAGAGGAGTGGTATCATTAGCTGCGGCATTATCTATTCCGGCTATCTTACCAAATGGGGAAGCGTTTCCGCATCGTAATATTATTCTGTTTGTCACTTTTGTGATTATTTTGATTACTTTGGTAGGACAGGGACTTCTGTTAAGTCCTATATTAAAGTTGCTTAAAATAAAAGATGCCGGAAGTGAACTACCACCGGAAAAACAGGAAGTAATTTTAATGAAAAGGCTTAAAGAAACAGCCTTACATAAGATAGAAAATGATTTTGCAGAAGAGGTTGAGAAGAACAGTTTAGTACGTCACCAGAAGCATAAGCTGGAAAATGACATGATGATGATGGTGGACAAATCTCAATGTATGGCTTCTACAGGAGATTATATCGGTGCCATGAATGAAAATAAAAATATCTTAAGGCAGATTATTCAGGCACAAAGAACAGAACTTCACCAGATCAAAAGAGAAAAGATATTTGATGATGAAGTGATGAGAACAATAGAAATGCAGCTGGATTTTGATGAAGCTAAGATTACCGGATTCAGTCACAGTTAATATACTTTCTAAAAATAATGATATAAAGGACCCTATTATTGTTCGATATAAGATTAAAGCTTTTCATGAGAAAATCTGGAAGGCACTTACAGATAAGAACGAAATGAAACGTTGGTATTTTGATATACCTGACTTTAATCTTGAGATAGGAAAAGTATTTAACTTTTATGAACCTGGAGGATCTAAAAAATATCATCATCAGGGAGAAATTTTAGAAATTAGTCCTAATAAGAAGCTGAGGCATACATGGTCCTATCCTGAATTTTCAAAAGAAAAAACCATAGTGAATTGGGAGCTGAAGCCTGAAGGAGAAGAAACAGAAGTGATCCTAAAGCATGAAGGTATAGACTCTTTTAAAGAATTAGGAGAGAGCTTTACAAGAGAAAGCTTTACAGAAGGATGGAATGCAATTATAGGACAAAGTCTGAAATCTTATTTAGAGAAAAAAGACACTAAAAATCAGTGAAAATGGTAAAATATACTTCTCTCCGCCCAGTCTTATGGACAGAAAACTTTGAAGACACCATAGGTTTTTATATGCATATTTTAGGATTCAGTCTTTTGGGAAGAGATGAGGAGTGGCAATGGGCTTCCCTTTATAAAGACGATCTGCATTTAATGATTGCTGCACCTAATAAGCATGAACATTTTGAAAAAATTGGCTTTACAGGATCATTTTATTTCAATGTGGATGATGTGGATACTTTATGGGAAGAACTTAAAACCAAAGCTAAAGTTTGCTATGAAATTGAAACTTTCCCCTGGGAAATGAGAGAATTTGCCATATATGATAATAATGGGTATATATTACAGTTTGGGCAACCATTGGAATAAATTATGGATGAAGGCATAAAAATTGCTATTTTTGAGGAAATATTTTAGAAAAGAATAAATGAAAAAAAGAATAATAGTAGGACTTGCAACATTTTTATTGCTTGCTTCTTGTGGCAATAAAGATGAGCAGTTATTAAATGCGTTAAACGATTATAATATTTCTATGGAAAGCAAAGGTTATCATTTTGGTGATAAGCTTAACCTACCCAAAGAAGTGTTGGATAAGGCAGAGAGTATTACCATAAGCTTCGGAGATAAAGAAACTTCAGACCTTGTTGTTGATCCTAAATTCTTTACATTGGGGGATAACGGAATTACTTTCAATATTAAAACCAAAAGTGGAGAAACTTTAAGTCAGGATGCTACTATTAATGTTTTTGCCAAAAATCCGGAACAAAATATTTCTTATCAGATTGTTGCAGAATATCCGCATAATCCTGCCAACTTTGTACAGGGATTCCAGCTGGAAGGAAATACCATTTATGAAAGTGACGGCCAAAACGGTTCTTCTCAAATCCTGAAATATACTTTAGGAGGAACAACTCCTATTGCCTCTACTAAACAGGCTCCTGAAGATTTTTCTGAAGGAAGTACAATTGTCGGTGATAAAGTATATCAGCTGACATGGCAAAGTAAAAAAGGATATATTTATGATAAAAGTTCACTGAAACTATTGTCTGAATTTGCTTATCCTAATGTATTGGGAGAAGGATGGGGGCTTACCTATGACGGGAAAAACCTGATTGCATCAGATGGAAGTAAATTATTATATTTCCTTGATCCTGCTGATCCTTCGAAATTGATCAGATATATAGCAGTGGCAGGAAATACTCAGGCGTATGATCAATTAAACGAACTTGAATATCATAACGGATTTGTATATGCTAATGTTTGGCAGAAACCTATTATTCTAAAAATAAACCCTGCTACAGGTGAAGTTGTAGGTAAATTTGACTTTACAGACCTTGCCAAGCAGAATACCAAAGGAAGTGATGATGTTTTAAACGGAATTGCCTTTAAAGGAGATAATATGCTGATTACCGGTAAAAACTGGCCTAAAATTTATGAAGTTGCTATTAAATAGTAAAAACTTATAAGCAATTTCTATCGGAATAAAATAAAGTATGTAAATTGGTAGCGTTTCCTAAGGGAAACGCTATCTTGGTAAGGATCCTTTGAAATTATTACAATTAATATTAGTTTTTATTTTCTGTTCACTTGTTGCACAGAAAAAAGGAGCATTAGATTCCATTAAGCTCAAAGAAGCAAAAGACCTGCTTGCAGATGATTATGGTAATTTATATATCTATAAAAATAAAGACTTCAGTTTTACAAAATATGATTCATTAGGGAAGCAGATCGGCAGAATGATGTTTACTGTTCCCTATAAGATACAAAGTGTTCAGAATCCATTGAGCGTCCCTTTCTTTTCTGAAAATGCACAGGAACTGAAATTTGTAGACCAGAACCTTAATGAAATTCAGAAAGTAGATTTCAGGCAAAAGTTTGGGTTCATCAAACTGGTATATGCGGAAGACCTGCAGCAGCTTTGGCTTATGGATGAAAGCTCAAAGCGTCTTATTCAATATAATTTCCGAAATGATACGACGATTAATTCCTATCCGTTTGATGTGAACTTTGACGAGATGACAGATCTGATGGTCTATGAAAATAAAGTGTATATTCTTACTAAAAAGCATTTCCGAGTATTTACATTAAAATTTGAAAAGATTTTTGAGTCAGAATTTGAGAATGGCAAAAGATTCAGAAGAGAAAACGATGTGATTCTTATCATTGCCAATAATTCTATCGTGAGATATATTCCTGATAAAGGGTTGTTCCCTGTTTTTGAAGATCCTGATGCACAGATTGTGGATAAAAATACCCTGACATATTTTGAAGTCAAAGCGAACAAACTGTATCTTTACAGCCTTGAAGAAATAAAGAAGAAAGTTCAGCAACAGATGAACTCTGAAGAAGAGAGTAAACAAAATCCTGAAGATATCCCTAAAGCGAAAATAGAGAAAATCATGGATGAAATTAAAGCTCTTGGGTTCTGATTTTAATTGATAAATTATAAAAAATTAAAGGAAAGATATAGATATGCATATTGCAGTTACAGGGAATATTGGGGCAGGGAAAACTACATTAACAAGCATGTTGGCCAAACATTACGGATGGGATACTCAGTTTGAAGATGTTGATCACAATCCTTATCTGGAAGATTTTTATGCGGATATGAGTAAATGGAGTTTTGCCCTGCAGATTTATTTCTTAGGAAGCAGATTCCGTCAGGTAAAAGAAATCAGAGAAAGTGGTAAGAGTATTATTCAGGACCGTACCATCTATGAAGATGCTCATATTTTTGCAGAGAATCTTAATGATATGAACTTGCTTTCAGACAGGGATTTTAATAATTATACTTCTGTCTTCAATCTCATGAAATCCTTTGTGTCTGCACCTGATCTTTTGATCTATTTGAAATCAGATGTTCCGAATCTTGTCAAGAAGATCTACAAAAGAGGAAGAGAATATGAAGCTTCTATCAGTATCGAATACCTTTCCAAGCTTAACCAGAAATATGAAAAATGGATTGCCAATTATACAGAAGGAAAACTCCTGATAATTGAAGTTGATGATCTTGATTTTGTAGAGAAGCCGGAAGACTTTGGTTTTATTCTGGAGAAGATTGAAGCCGAACTGAACGGCTTGTTTTAACACTTATTTATTATATATTAAGGTTTTTATAACCTTATTTCTTATTAACTTTGATACAAAGATCTGAAACCATGCTAGTAAAAGTCTTACATAATGGAAATTGTTCAAAATCAAATGCTGTACTGGAGTATTTAGACGAGAATGGTGTTCCTTTTGAGATTATTAATATAATGGAAGACCCTCTTGGTATCCTGGAAATAAAAACAGTACTTAAAAAATTGAATCAGAGTGTTTTCCATATCATCAGGAAAACGGAAAAGCTATATATGGAGAAATTTGCCGGAAAAAGCTATTCAGAGGATGAATGGGTGAAAATATTGGCAGAAAATCCTTCATTAATACAGCGACCTATTTTAATTAAAGGATCTGTAGCAATGCTGGGAAGGCCGATAGATAATGTAAAATATTTTATTGAAAAATAAATTTTAATACGCGATAATCATAAAAAGGTCAGCAAAAACTCGCTGACCTTTTTTATTTTATAATAAGATAACCCCTTCTATTTTAGCGACTTCTTTATAGATGTTAATGACCTGATTAGCATCCAACACAAAGGCGTTAATATTACATGCCGTATATTTACCATTTTTACTTTCACGATTTCCGAGGGTAAACTTTATTCCGTCAAAAACTTTGTAAATTTCAGTAAGTTTTGCCTGATCGGTAGGAATAATGAATTTGAATAGATAATCTTCCGGAAAATCATGGTGATCTTCCAGTTTCTCTTTTAAAGATTGGTAAAAATCTTCAGGGCTTGCATGTTGATTTCCTTGAATTATATTCATTTATTGTATTTAATTATATATAAATTTACTAAAAAACTCCTTATTTTCCAAATGGTCCTAAAAGTGAATTTGAGTTTTGCTTCTCCTGTTCTTCAATGATATTGAACATTCCATCCACCAACTGCTGAGTGGCCAGAAGGCTTAAGCTGTTAGCATTAACGTTGCTGCTGCTTCCACCAAGTAAACTTCCTAAAAGATTATTGCCGGATAAAGCCGTATTAATGGTTTTTGTAATTCCGTATTCATTCATTTTAGCTTCCAGATCAGGTGCAATGGCAGCTACTAATTGCTGGGATGTTTTCTCTTTCAGCACAAGAGTGGCAGTTCCCTTTTCTCCCTGGATGATTCTTTTGACATCCTGTGCGTTTAGGTTGTTGATAGCATTTACCAGAATAGGTTTGGAAACTCCTATAGTATACACGGCCGCTTCCGCAATGTATTCTTTTTCTTTAGTTACTAGAGATGGTGATATTTTTTGAAGGACTGAATTGATTTCCTTTAACTCTTTGGGTAAAGCCTGATCTATTAAAGAATTTTTTAGAAAAGCGTTCTTATCACTATAAACTGCTGCTGTTTTATCAACTCCGTTTAATAAACTTTTTTTAATAACAGACATTCCCAGATCGGAAGTTGCGATGGTAGTGCAGGAGTTCATCATGACGTTGATGAAAACACCGGTCCCTGTAATAAGGGCTATTGCTATGATGTATTTTTTCATTGAATGATATTGCTATGGATATTTCTCAAATATTGAGCCAAAATTAAAGAGAATAATTTGTTTGGCAAATATTAATATTTATA
>NZ_JALAHD010000131.1 GCF_022712095.1 Chryseobacterium sp.
ATCCATTCCTATTAAAGAAATTAAGAAATAAAAAACATTCTTCTTTATCAATAAAAAAACCGATACAAATTGTATCGGTTTTTTTATTCACAATTTATAGAACTTATTTCTTATTAAAATCCCCTGCAAAAACAGAGATCAGATTATTTTCAGAAAGATATTTCTTCAAAGCCCCATTTACTTCAGCAAGTGTAAGATTTTGGATCTTTTTATTCTGGTCATCGAATTTTTCTAACGGAACCCCTAATAAAAGTTGATTATTTACAAGGTTGATAAGCATATTATCCGTTCCTAAACTTGTTATTCTTTGGTTGGCATAGCTTTTCTTATTGGAATCCAGTTCTTCCTGTGTAAATCCGGATGCTAAAGCTTTTCTTACCTCTTCTTTAATTGCAGCTTCTACTGCATCTCTTTTGGTCGGATTCAGATAAGCATAATAATTCCATGAAGCTACATCATTAGTAACCGGCACATTCAGATAAGAGCCAACACCATAGGAAATTCCATCTTTTTCACGCAGTCTCATCGGTAATCTTGCAGAAAGGAACCCTCCGCTTCCCAATATTTCATTAGCCATGACTAATGCAGGATAATCAGGACTGTCCTGAGACATTTTGAAACTTGCCGTTCCTAATGCTACAGCATTTTCCTTATCCGGAGTAATGATATTTTTATCCTGCTTTTTAGTTTCAAAGAAAGTAGGCTTTACTTCAACAAATTTAGATTTAGCTGTAAATTTTCCAAATGTTTTTTCCAGTTGAGCCTCTGCTAACTTTGGATCAAGATCACTAATCAATGTTCCTGCGGCATCTGAAACTCCCATAATATTTTTATAAAAATCCAGAACCTGTGCTTTGGTTACTTTCTTATTGTCATCAATCTGCTCCTGTAAAGTAGGCACATAGAAAATACTGGATTTTGGATATGGAGAAGATAATCTTTGTAATTCATTATTGGCAATAGCATTAGGGTCTTTTAGCTGACCTTCCAACCATGTGTTGGTTTCGGTTACTGTTTTAGCAAGTTCATTATCCGGGAAAATAGAATTAGTCAACATATCCTGTAAAATAGACATCACTTCAGGATAATACTGCTTATATGTCGTAAGATTAACAATAAGGTTCTGCCCGTAAATATAGATGTTAACAGAAGATTTCATTCTGTCAAGCTCATCCTGTATCTTTTCTTTCGTTCTTGTTGTAGTTCCTGATTTCAATAAAGAGGCGGTAATACTTCCGATTGCATTCTTTCCCTGAAGATCTTTCTCATTACCAATTCTGAAACGGAATGTTCCCTGAACTTTTCCACCTTTTAATTCTTTGTTGATAAGACCATATTTCATTCCATTGGAAAGTGTTCCCTCCTTAAGACTTTTCTTAATATTTGCAATGGAAGCTTCAAAAGGAGCTGGTTCTTTTTCTAAGGCTTTCCCTTGATACCCTTTTACAAGATCAGCAATCTGGTTATCTCTGAACTCAGCAGGAAAAACTCTCTCTTCATTTGCTGAAGGGCGGAAAACCCCAATAGTACGGTTATTATTTTTGAAATACTTCTGAGCAACTCTATTGATATCAGCAAGAGTCAGTTTTTCTACATTATCACGGTAAAGAAATCCTAATTTATAGTTTCCTGCTCCCACGGTTTCCGTAAGGCCAATTGCATAATTAATCGTATTGTTTTTTTCGTTTTCAATATCCTTGATTAATTTTGCCTGAGCTCTTTTAAGATCATCCTGCGTATATTTAATAGTCGCTACTTTATCCAACTCCGACTTTACAGATCGGGTCGCTTCATCCAGATTTTTATCCTTTGGCACATCAAAATTGAAATATACCATTCCAGGGTCTCTTACCACAGGACTGAAAACCCATACCGAAGAAACTTTCTGGGTTTCTACCAAGCTCTTATATAAATATCCGGACGGATCAGCAGTAAGAATTTCATAAAGCGCACCTAATGCCGCATAATCTTTATCCGCAAAAGCTGATGTATGATAACCTACAGCAATGATCTGCTGATCATTATTTCTTTTGATCTCAAAATATTTTTCCCCGTTCTGAGCCGGCTCTACAGTATAAGTACCGCCCAATTCACGGTTGGGCTTCACTAAGCCTGAAAAATATTCAGAAATGTACTGTAATGCATTCTTTTCATCAAATTTCCCGGCAATAATTAAAGTGGCATTATCCGGCTGATAGTATTTTTCATAGAATTTACGTAAAGTCGGAGCTTTTACACGCTCAATATCTTCTTTACTTCCAATCGTACTATTTCCATAGTTATGCCACGTATATGCATTAGAAAATACATTTTGCATCATTACTCTGGTTGGGTTATTTTCCCCGATCTCAAATTCGTTTCTTACGACTGAGAATTCCTTATCCAAATCAGATTGAAGAATCGTTGCATTAATCATTCTGTCCGCCTCCATTTGTAATGACCACTTCAGGTTTTCATCACTGGAAGGAAAAACTTCATAGTAATTGGTCCTGTCATACCATGTGGTCCCATTAGCACGACCTCCCTTATCGGAAAGCTGCTTTTTGATATCTCCCATATTTTTGGTGCTTTTGAACAACATATGTTCCAGTAAGTGAGCCATTCCTTTTTCTCCATAACCTTCATCTTTTGAACCCACATTATACACAATATTCACCACCATATTGCTTTGAGACTGATCCGGAATTAAAAGCACTTTCATTCCGTTATTCAAGGAATATTCTTTTACTCCCTCTACATTACTCACAAACTTCGGAGCCTCCCCTTTTTGTGAGAAAACAGGATTAGAAATTCCTGTAAAAAATAGGACGGCCGTCCCCAATAATAAGTTTTTCATCTATATATAATTTAAGTTAATGCCCTTTTCCATAAAATTTACTACTACATTTATATAAGACAACTTTATCCTGTAAAATGTTACAGCCAATTTAATTTAAATTTGCAAATAATAAAGTGTAAACTTAAAATTCGTTTTTAAATGAAACCAAAAGCAGTATTTAATTGGAGCAGCGGGAAAGATTCTGCTTTAGCATTATATAAAGTGCAAAAGGAAAATAATTTTGAAATAAGCTCATTACTTACCAGTATTAACACTGAATATCAACGTATTTCAATGCATGGTGTATCCGTCAGTCTTTTAGAACAACAGGCGACAGCTTTAGATATACCCTTAATTAAAATGGAAATTCCCAAAGAACCTTCCATGGAAGAGTATCGGCAAATCATGACGAACACCATGAACACAATACAATCACAAGGAATTACCCACTCTGTCTTTGGCGATATTTTTCTAGAAGATTTACGAAAATACCGGGAAGAACAGCTGAGATCGATAGGAATGGAAGCCGTTTTTCCTTTGTGGAAAAAAAATACCTCAGCACTTATTCATGAATTTCTTAACCTGGGCTTTAAAACAATTGTCACTTGCGTTAACGAAACTTACCTCGATAAAAGCTTCGCAGGAAGAATTATTAACAAAGATTTCATTAAAGATTTACCTGAAAATGTAGATCCTTGTGGAGAAAACGGTGAATTCCACACCTTTACTTTTGACGGACCTATTTTTAATTTTCCCATTCTATTTGAATTAGGAGAAACAGTAAAAAAAACCTATCCAAAACCAAAGGAATCTGACAGTGATAGTGATGAAGATTATATTTTCTGGTTCTGTGATCTGATATCCAAAAATCCCGCCTCATAATGAGGCGGGCAACTATTATTTTTTTAATTCTTTGATTGTTTCCTGCATTAGCTCAGATACCATCTGAACATCTTTCTCATTAGTCATCCAATTAACGAAGGCTGCTCTTATCCCTTTATACTGATTATAAAAAGTAGGGGTCATAAAAACTTTTCCCGTTTTATTAAGCTTTTCCAAAAACAGGTCAACTTTATCCTGATCTTCTATATTTTTAAGAGTAAAACATACTGTATTCAAACGGACAGGGGCCAATAATTTAAAATTCTCACTTTGATCAATAAAATCCCCAAACTGTTGAGATAATGAAATGCTATTGGAAATAATTTCCTCATATCCTTTTTTGCCATATGCCATTAAAGAAAACCAAGCCGGCAATGCTCTCATTCTTCTTGAATTTTCAGGGAGAAAATTCGAATAGCTAAAGTTCTCAAGAGGGTCTCCCAAATAAGGAGCATTTGAATTCTGAAATGTTTCCATCTGTAAAAGCTTGTGTTCTTCCTTAACTAAATATACGGCACTTTCATAGGGGACATTCAGCCATTTATGGCAATCAACAGTTATACTGTCCGCAAATTCCCAATCTTTTAATAAATGTTTATGCGATTCGGAACATGCTGCAAACCCTCCAAAGGCCGCATCAATATGCCACCAGAAATTATATTTTTCTTTAAGCTTTTTTATTTCAGTAAAATCATCAAAATCTACTGTATTTACTGTTCCTCCACTGGAAATTAAAATAAAAGGTTCACCTTTTAATTCAGAGATTTTATTTTCAAAATCTTGTATAGATAATGCTTCTCTGTTTCCCTCCTCTGTTTTAATTTTAATGATATTTCCGCTTCCTAAACCGAGCATTGATAATGCTTTTAACGAAGAAGAATGGGGTGTGGCCGTAAATATTTTCATAGGGATAGAAACTCCTCCTTTTGCGATATCAACTCCCTTTTCCCTTCCCAACCATTGTCTTGCTACTCCCAAACAGGTAAAATTGGACATAGTGGCCCCTGTTACAAAGCCCCCTAAAAAACGGTCTGGTAATCTTAAGAGGTCTAACAACAATTTAATGGTTTCAAATTCTATAACTGCTGAAATTCCCCCCTGTCCTTTTACATTTTGTGTATTTTGATCATATATTGATGTAAGCCAGTCTCCGGCAGTAGAAGCTGGTGTAGCTCCGCCGGTTACAAAGCCCCAATATCGGGGACCGGACGAAGAGACCATGATAGGTTCAAACCTTTTATTAAATACTTCCAATGCTTTTTCTGCTCCACAACCATTTTCAGGTAAAATGACATTATCTGATATTATAAACTCCTTAGCTGTGGTAGAGCGTTCGGGTAAAGAATTTATATAGGCTGTACCTTGTTTTTTTATAATCTCTAACAGATTCTCTATTTGTAACAAATCCTTCTTTAAGTATGTGTTCATGCTTTATATTTAATTTTATTCAAAAGTATAACTTTGCAGAAGAGATTAACACATAAAATTAAATGTAAGCTACTAACAATTTTGTAAGTGATGAGAAAAGAACATTCAACCAATACCTTAAATGAAATTCATATTCACAATTCCTGCTCCCTGCAATATGCAGTTGATTTAATTAGTAAAAGATGGAGTCTTATTATCCTTTGCAGACTTCAAAAAGGAAAAATGAGATTCAATGAACTCTATAAATCTATCGATAAAATTACAGAAAGGATGTTATCTTTAAGACTTAAAGAATTGGAAAATCAGAAACTGATAAAAAAAGAAATCATCTATCAGGTTCCTTTAAATACAGAATATGAATTAACAGAATTAGGACTAAAACTTTCAAATACTTTTAATGAACTAAGGGCTTTTGGAGAAATTCACAAAAAAGCCCTTAAGAAATAAAAGGG
>NZ_JALAHD010000132.1 GCF_022712095.1 Chryseobacterium sp.
ATTATATATAATAAGTTACAAATCAGTTTGAAATGAAAAAAAGAAATGGGGGGTATTAGGAAAATTTTGTCCAAATTCGTATTTTTGTACTTTTGCTGAAATAAATATAATGTCACAGGAAACAGACCCAATCTATTCGGAGGATAATATCAGGACCCTCGACTGGCAGGAACACATTCGTCTGCGTCCCGGAATGTATATCGGGAAGCTTGGAGATGGTTCTTCTGCTGATGATGGTATTTATATTTTACTTAAAGAGATTCTCGATAACTCTATTGATGAATTCAGGATGAAGTCCGGAAAGAGAATCGAAATAAAACTGGACGATCGTAAAATGATCATCCGGGACTTTGGGCGTGGAATTCCATTAGGAAAAGTGGTGGACGCCGTTTCCAAAATGAATACAGGAGGTAAGTATGACAGTAAAGCTTTTAAAAAATCAGTAGGATTAAATGGTGTAGGTACCAAAGCCGTGAATGCTCTTTCTGATTATTTTCGTGTGAGATCTTTTCGTGACGGAAAAATGAAGCAGGCAGAGTTCTCCCGTGGAATAATTACACATGATAATTCCGAAACAGATACTTCAGACAGGAACGGAACCGAAATATCTTTTATTCCAGATGGTGATATCTTCCTTAACTTTAAATATAGAAAAGAATATATAGAAAGGATGTTGCGTAATTACGCATACCTTAATCCTGGATTAAAGATCATTTTTAACGGGGAAACCTATTATTCTGAGAATGGTCTTAAAGATCTTCTCGAAGAAGAACTTGAAAGTGATATCCTTTATCCGATTGTCCATTTGAAAGATAATGACATAGAAGTGGCCATAACCCATTCTGATAAATCACAGACAGAAACTTATTTCTCATTTGTAAACGGTCAGAATACAACGCAGGGAGGAACTCATTTAAATGCATTCCGTGAAGCATATGTTAAAACGATCCGTGAGTTTTTTAATAAGAACTTTGATGCTTCGGATATTAGAAAATCGATTATAGCAGCTATTTCAATTAATGTTGAAGAACCGGTTTTCGAATCTCAGACCAAAACAAAATTAGGGTCTAACGATATGGGACCTAACGGGCCTACAGTAAGGACCTTTATTATAGATTTCCTGAAAAGTAAACTGGATAATTTTCTCCACAAAAATCAGGAAATAGCAGAGGCTATTCAAAGAAAAATCCTGATCTCGGAAAGGGAAAGGAAAGAACTTTCAGGAATTCAGAAACTGGCCAGAGAGAGAGCTAAGAAAGTTTCTCTTCATAATAAAAAACTTCGTGACTGCCGACAGCATTATAATGATCAAAAAGCAGAAAGAAAAGCAGAAACCCAGATCTTTATTACCGAAGGAGATTCCGCTTCCGGCTCTATTACCAAGTCGAGAGATGTAGAAACACAGGCTGTATTTTCTCTGAAGGGAAAACCGCTTAACTGCTATGGACTTACCAAAAAGGTAGTATATGAAAATGAAGAATTTAATTTGCTTCAGGCTGCTTTAAATATTGAAGAGAGTCTTGAGGATCTAAGATATAATCAGGTAATTATTGCAACTGATGCCGATGTGGACGGAATGCATATTCGTCTTTTGATGATTACATTTTTTCTGCAGTTTTTTCCGGATGTTATTAAAAATGGTCACCTTTATATTCTTCAGACCCCTCTATTCAGAGTGAGAAATAAAAAAGAAACGAGATATTGTTACTCAGAGGCGGAAAGAATAAAAGCCCTGAATGAATTAGGGAAAAATCCTGAAATTACCCGATTTAAGGGACTGGGCGAAATTTCACCGGATGAGTTTAAATATTTTATAGGAAAAGATATACGACTTGAGCCCGTAGTTGTGGGAAGAGATCAGACTATTGATCAGCTTCTCGAATTTTATATGGGTAAAAACACACCAGACAGACAGACTTTTATCCTTGAAAACTTAGTAGTGGAAGATCCGGATATTGATAAAAAGGAAATACTGAGTGAAGTCGCGGATTGAAGATTAAAAAACCAAACACAAAATAAAAGGTATGAGATTAAGTAATCGAAGTAAAATCCCAAAGTATAACTTTGTGAATACGGTGTTATTCATGATGTTAGTAGGAGGAGTTATGGGATTTTTTTTAGAACGCTACAAATTTAATATTTTAGGGATTGAAAGTTACCTGTTAATTATTATTCCTATCATAATTATTGCTGTTTTTTTCTTTCGTGGAAGACAGGTTTTTGAATATGATAGTGATGGAGAAGCGCTCAATTTTAAAAACCGGAATATAGTTCCTTTTGTAGATCAGCCGTTAAGTGATGAATTTCCAAAATATAAGTTGATAAGATATGAGATTGTAAGCATGTTTCTCATTAAGAGATTGTATGTAACCATTTCCAGCAAAAATAATGGTTCTACCATGTTGAAATATGAGATTTCTTATTTAACCAGGATGGAAATTAATGACTTGAGGCTTTCTTTAAATAAAGTAGTTAAAGCAAATAGTGAGAAAAAAGTATTAAGTGTAGATGACAACAGAAGAATACTCGCATGAAGGTGAGAGCTTAAAAAAGGTTTCCGGTCTCTATAAAGACTGGTTTCTTGATTATGCATCTTATGTAATTTTAGATAGAGCAATACCATCGGTATTTGATGGCTTTAAGCCCGTACAAAGAAGGATCATGCATTCGATGCGTGAGCTTGAAGATGGTCGTTATAATAAGGTGGCCAACATCGTTGGAAATACAATGAAGTACCACCCGCACGGTGATGCTTCTATTACAGATGCTATGGTACAGATCGGCCAGAAGGAACTTCTGATCGATACGCAGGGAAACTGGGGTAATGTATACACCGGAGATTCTGCTGCAGCTGCCAGATATATAGAAGCCAGACTGACGCCTTTTGCACTTGAGGTTGTCTTCAATCCTAAAACTACGGAATGGATAAAATCTTATGACGGAAGAAATAATGAGCCTGTAGACTTACCTGTAAAGTTCCCTTTGCTGTTGGCACAGGGAGTGGAAGGTATTGGAGTCGGGCTTTCCACTAAAATACTTCCGCATAACTTTAATGAGCTTATTAATGCTTCTGTAGCTTATCTGAAAGGAAAGAAATTTGAATTATTTCCGGACTTTCTTACTGCCGGTTACCTTGATGTTTCCGAATACAATGACGGACACAGAGGAGGAAAAGTAAGAGCTAGAGCAAGGATTACACAGTCTGATAAGCATACTTTAGTTATTTCGGAACTTCCTTTTTCCAAAACAACCAGCGACTTAATAGATTCCATATTAAAAGCTAACGAAAAAGGGAAGATTAAAATAAAGAAAATAGAGGATAATACCTCCGACAAAGTGGAGATCCTTGTCCACCTTCATAACGATGTTTCTCCTGATAAAACAATTGATGCACTATATGCATTTACAGATTGCCAGGTAACGATTTCTCCCAATGCCTGTGTTATCGTAGGAGATAAACCTATGTTCCTGAATGTTTCAGAGATTTTAAGAAGGAATACTGATCACACGGTATCATTGCTTAAAAAGGAGCTGGAAATAGAACTTCATGAGCTTCAGGAAAGCTGGCATTTTGCCTCATTGGAAAGAATCTTTATTGAAAATAGAATTTACCACGATATAGAAGAAGTTAAAACCTGGGAAGATGTTTTAAAAACTATTGATGAAGGTTTGAAACCTCATACTAAACATCTTTTGAGAGCAGTAACCGAAGAGGATATTTTAAAATTGACGGAGATCAGAATTAAAAGAATTTCAAGATTTGATCTGGATAAATTTAAAGAAAATCTCCTTTCACTTGAAGGAAAAATTGAACAGGTAAAACATCACCTTGAAAACCTGATCACCTATGCAATTGATTATTATCTGAATATTCAGAAGAAGTATGGAAAAGATAAAGAGAGAAAAACGGAACTGAGAATTTTTGATACCATCGATGCTACCAAAGTAGCTGTTGCCAACGAGAAATTCTATGTAAACCGTGAAGAAGGTTTTATCGGAACCTCTTTGAAACGGGATGAATATTTATTTGATTGTTCAGATATAGACGATATTATTACTTTCAGAAAAGATGGAAGTATGAAGGTCGTAAAAGTAGAAGCTAAAACCTTTATAGGAAAGGATATCCTCCATGTAGCAGTTTGGAAGAAAAATGATAAAAGAACAGTGTATAATATGATATACCGTGAAGGTAGAGAAGGTCCGTATTATATGAAGCGTTTTTCTGTAACAGGAGTTACCCGTAATAACGATTATCCTTTGGCTTCTGATAAAAAAGGTTCAGAAATACTGTATTTTTCTGCTAATCCAAATGGAGAAGCTGAAACAGTAACGGTTCTTTTAAAACCAAATGCGAGAATCAGAAAAAATAAAATGGATATTGATTTTTCTGAATTAGCCATTAAAGGACGTGATTCAAAAGGAAATTTAGTTACCAAATATGCCGTTAAAAAAGTGGACCTGAAAGAAGAGGGAGTATCTACTTTAGCGCCCCGAAGAATATGGTTCGATGATACTGTACGAAGGCTGAATGCAGATGGAAGAGGAAGCCTGTTAGGAAGTTTTAAAGGAGATGATAAAATCTTAACGATTAATTCCAACGGAGAAGCTAAACTCATTAGTTTTGATCTCGGAAACCGTTTTGATGATGATTATCTTGTTCTGGAAAAATGGAAACCAGAATTACCTATTACCTGTATCTATTATGATGGAGAGAAAGAAATCTATTTCATTAAAAGATTCTTGCTGGAAAATAATACCAATACACAGAATTTTATGCCTTCCGAACATCCCAAATCATTTATTGAAAGTGTGATTGTGGCAAATGGTTCTACTGCAGAAATTATTTTTGCTAAAGATAAAGGCAAAGAACGAGATCCTGAAACTATCAATATTGATGAATTTATTACGGTAAAAGGAATTAAGGCTATCGGGAATCAGTTTACAAAATTTAAAGTAAAAACAATTAATATCACCATTCCTGAACCTGAAGAAGAAGTGGTAGAACCTTATGAAGAACCTGAAGGAGAGCCAGGGTTGGATGATGAAGGAGGTATTATCGGCGATCTCTTTAATGAAAGGGAAAGCGAAGATTAAATTTTTAAAATAAATAAGTATGAACACTATAGTCTTAGTCATTATAATAGCAACCTGTATTATCAGTTATATGGGAATGAATAATATCGGACTATTTGAAAAGTATAAATTTAACGTTGCTGCAATAGAATCCAGGAAAGAATATTTCAGATTGGTAAGTTCTGCATTTTTACATGCTGATTTTATGCACCTTTTTTTTAATATGCTTTCCCTGTATTTCTTTCAGGGTGTAGTATTCTATTTCTTAGGGAACATTGGTTTTCTGATTATCTATTTCGGATCTATGATTTTAGGGAATTTATTCAGTTTAATGATTTATAAAAATCAACCATGGTATTCTGCTATCGGGGCTTCCGGAGCTGTTTCAGGGATTATCTTTGCCGCAATAGCAATGGCGCCTAAAGAAATCGAAGTAAACTTTTTACCGGGATGGATTTTTGGGACACTATATTTCGGATATTCCGTATATATGATGCTTAATCCAAAACAATGGGATAATTTGGGGCATTCTGCACATTTAGGAGGAGCTTTTTTTGGCTTGGTATATTCGATTGTGATGCATCCGCAGCTTGCTTTAAGTAACTGGTATTTCCTAGGAGTAATGTCCCTTCCTTTAATTTATCTGGCCTATCAGATATTTGTTAAAAAGAAGATCCGATAAAAAGTATAATCACTCTTTATAAAAAACGTTTCATAATTGAAACGTTTTTTTATTTTCTACCATAAATGAAACGATCATTTTCAGATAAATCTTTAATGAGTCGGACCTCGGTAAGTGCATCTGTAAATAACTCCAAAGTTTCCTTTCCTAATTTCTGATTGATTTCCAAAAATAAAAGCCCATTTTTATTAAGGTACTTTTCTATATCCTGTGCTATTTTTTTATAAAAAATCAGGGTATCTGAAGTAGGAGAGAAAAGAGCTATGGTAGGCTCAAAATCTTTTACAGAAAGAGAAATCTCTTCCTCTTCATCAATTCCTATATAAGGAGGATTTGATATGATGATATCATAACTTTCTTTTAATTCTGTATTGAGATAATCCTGATGAATAAGATGAATGTCTACTTTGTGGAAATCTGCATTTTTCCGGGCAACATATAAAGCTTTCTCACAAAGATCCATAGAATGTATTTCAGCACCCGGAAAATATTTCTTCAGGATAATCGGAATAACACCACTTCCACATCCAATATCTAAAATTTTCATTTTGGAACTTCCACATGCAGAATCTTCAATTTCATGGATGGCAAACTCTAAAAGCTCTTCCGTTTCAGGACGAGGGATAAGGACATCTTTGTTAACGAAGAAATCCATTCCGAAAAATTCAGTTTCTCCCAGAATATGTTGGAAAGGCTTTTGAGTCTTGAGTTCAGAGATAATCTCATGGAGTTGTTTTTCATCATCTATCAGGAGTTCCTGATCGGAAAATCTTCTCTGATGGAAAATGTCAAGTCCTGCTACTTTATGAATAAAAATAGAACAGAGAAAAGAACTTTCTGATTCCGTATAAATTTCGCGAAGCGATGTTTTAAAATAAAGTTTAAATTCTGAAATAGTCATTTATCTAGTGAAAACCAATTTTGTGTCTGTAGATTTTTCTTCGTCAATCATATAGCCTTCATAATTGAACGCTTTTACATCGTTTAATGTCTTAGCATTAGTTTCTGCACAAAACCTTACGACAAGTCCTCTTGCGTGTTTGGTATAAACGACAATTGTTTTTAGCTTACCGTCTTTTAATTCATAAAAGTCAAAATCGATTACTTGATGATTCAGTTTTTTTCTGTTGATAACCTTTCCATATTCATTACTGGCAAGATTCAAAAGGATTTCTGTTTTCTTCATTTCTGAATCCATCTGACCGGTAAGTTTTTCTGTCCAGAATTCATATAGGTTTTTATATTGGTCAAATTCAAAATGTCTTCCCATTTCCAGGCGATACAGCATTACCTTGTCTGAAGGTTTAAGTAAACCATATAATCCTGAGAGTATTCTGTAATTTTTTTGCAGATAATCTATTGCGCTTTTATCTAGGGTTTTAGCATCTAATCCCCTATATACTTCACCTGTAAATGCAAATAGTGCGGGGGCAGATTCATTGGATTTAGGATTTGCCTTCCAGTTTTGGTTCCTTTCCCAGTTTTCATCCGCAAGTTTGGGTGATATTTCCATAAGCTCCGAAAGATACTTTGGAGACTTATGCCTAAGAAAAGATTGTATAAAGTCTGCATCATTAATGAATTTCGGAATAGTAGACCTTAATAAACCCGTAGAGTTTTGAATGTTCATTAATTTGGCAGGCGATGTAATAATTTTCATAAAATGTAAAACGTCTTAAAATAAATTGAATTCAACTTTAATTAAAGGACTCCTTTTCCTTGTCGGATTATTTCCGGTTCTCCAGAAGTAAGATCTACTATTGTAGAAGCCACATTATCTCCATACCCGGAATCTATAACAATATCCACAAGATGATCATATTTTTCTGCGATCAGTTCCGGATCTGTAGAGTATTCAATGATTTCGTCCTCATCCTTTATAGAAGTTGACGCTATGGGATGTCCCAGTTTTTCAACAATAAGCTGGGGAATAGGGTGGTCGGGAACACGAATTCCTATCGTTTTATGGTTTTTATAAGCCAGCGGTAGGCTTTTGTTGGCTTCCAGGATAAACGTAAATGATCCTGGAAGATGACTTTTTAGAAACCGGAATACTGAAGTTTCAATAGGTTTTGTAAAATTGGAAAGGTGGCTCAGATCATTACAAATAATAGAAAATTGAGCTTTCTCCAATTTAATTTTTTTGATTTGTGCCAGTTTTTCCATGGCTTTTATGTCAAAAATATTACAACCTAAGGCATATACGGTATCTGAGGGATAAATAATTAATCCGCCACTCTTTAGTGTCTTAATTACCTCATTAATAAGATTTTCCTGAGGGTTTTCCGGATATATTTTTAATATTTTTGCCATAATACAAAGATACGAATTATTCAATAGTTTTCGTAAAACTGCTTTATTTACAAGAAAAATTAGGAGTTTTGAAAAAATGTCGTATATTTGCAATCCAATATCGCGGGATGGAGCAGTAGGTAGCTCGTTGGGCTCATAACCCAAAGGTCATCGGTTCGAGTCCGGTTCCCGCTACTAAAGTAAAAAGAGTAACTAATTAGTTACTCTTTTTTTATTTTGTCATTTTGGAATATTACTGATAAAATGGGAACTGCTTACCTAGATGAGCTCCTATTTTTTATTAATACAGAATATATTTATTCTTCAGTTTCCCCGTCAGTAACTTTTTCCTGGAAATTGGAGGAAGCTTCATTAACTTCATTTTGAGTATTGGCTAATCCTTCATTGATTTCACTTAATAAAGTTACATCTTTATTAGCATCTCCATTATTTTTTCTGATATCAATAAGTTCTACATATTTATTATTTACTATATCTTTATAAGTATCTAGGCTTTTTAGTACTGACTTTTTGAATTCAGATCCAGCTCCGGAAGCTTCGATTTTAGATATTTTATCAATAGTATTGTCCAAATTTTTACTCCATGTAGATCTTATTTCTTCAACCTTTGTGTAATCTTGAGCAATCATAGCCGTATTCATTGCTTTTTGATCCTTTTGAAGTTCATTAATAGCTAACATTATGGTGTTATTAAGTTCCACAGGATCTTTTATAGCAGTAGTAGATGAACTTTCTGTTTTTTCAGTAGCAGCATCCGAATCTGGAGTTGATTTTGAACCGCCCGAGCAGTTGATAAGAGTAAATGAGATAGTAGTAGCCAACGCTAATTTAATAATTGAATCTTTCATTATAGTGTAATTTAAATCACAAAGATATTGTATTTCTACAAATAGTGATTAATTTTTATTTCTGGCTTTACATGATTATTTTCAGGTGAAAAGTCTCAGATTGGGTATTGATAGAATATCTATTTTACTTTTATAAAGTTATTATTATTCGGATTTTAGGAATATGTATAGA
>NZ_JALAHD010000133.1 GCF_022712095.1 Chryseobacterium sp.
TAACAAAACTATCAACAAATTATATTTTTTTATAATGCTTTATAAACATATTTAATGGCCTGGGTCTGATCTGAAACCGGATAATTTTGAGAATCATACAGATAAGTCTTAGGAGCAGTAACAGAGGGGGCAGGAGAAGGGAAGACAAAATTAAAAGCTCCCACATTATTAGCTGATAAAGTATAAAAATTAGCAGGATGAATTAAACTCCACATTATAAAGAAAGTTTTGGGAAGAGTGGTATAAGGATTTATTTTAGAATCATAACTCTGATAATTATAGGTCGTTGAAGTTCCTGAAGACATATCCGGAATTCCATTGGAATCCATTGTTCCCATAGTCCAAACTACCTTAGATATATTGTCTCCCGAATAGGTAAGTGCATTTTCCACAAAACCTATATAATTAGAAGTTCCCGGCATTTTTCTTTTCTCAAGAATTTTCGAGATCTTTCCTGCGGAATCATAAGTATATACATAATCATTAGAGCCAACAGTTACGGTGCCTAATGAATTTATCGCTGTAGTTCCTGAAATCCTTCCATTAGAATCATAAGTAATATTAAAATCATAAGTAAGGCTTCCGCTAGCAGTGCTTACAAACTTTACCCTTGAAATTTTATTATTTACATAGGTAACATTTCCTGTAAAATAAGTATTGGGAGCACTTTCATCCTTAAAGCTTCCTTTCTCCAGAAAACCGGCATCTGTAACATATTCTTCCTGAATTATATTGTTTACTACAATCTTCTCAAGAATTCTTGGGCCTGTGATCGTAGTCCCACCATTATTTCCGGAGCCGCCATTATTACTTTTATTCTGATTAAGAGGATCTGCTGTTGTATTATCACATGAAAATAAGATTCCGAAACCAAGCCCTAAAAAGACTTTAAAGAAAATAGATTTGTTCATAGTTTATTAAGTTTTTATTGGCTCCAAATATAAATTATTTTACATCATATTCAATACATAGGAAAAAATATTTTAAAAAGACTTTGGTAAATGAAAAATCCGGAAGCTTTGGTTTCCGGATTCAGATTTATTTTCTGTTCAGAAAGATTTAATAAGGCTGCAACACTGAAATGGTCAAAACTGATTGTGACATATCAGCATTCAGATAAGTAGTATTTACTGCCCTACCGATTCCCAAGGTCCCCGAATTCATATTTCTCTTTGTACACGCCACTTTTACATTATAATTATTTTTAGGAGTAAGGTTCATTAATGTAGCATTCAGATTGAATATCCTATTAGTTCCCTCTCCTCCTGTCAATACCTCTGTTCGCACTGCCCGTAAAGAATTGTCTACAAAAATTCCACATGCAAAACTTACAGAAGAATTGTTATTATTCGTTTTCTGTGCTGTAGTTTGGAAAGTGAAGGCCACTTTATTATCAGCATTCGTTATTGAGAACGTACTTATCGTTCCCTGCAAAACAGTCCATGTAGAATTAAAAGCCGCACCTTCCGCATAAGGAGATGTTGCCCCGTTATCCCCACTGAAAACCGCCCCGGTTTTATCAGCAAGAGTATTTATTGAAAACAGCGACATACTCCCTTCTCCATCAGCTACCTTAATACTTTTCCAGTCATTCGTATTCATCTCACTGTTATTATGGAAAATCTCTTCTGCTTTTCCTGCGGATCCTTTGACCGTATTTGTCCCTCCTACCCGAAATTCTTTTCTAAGGTTAAGATCTCCATTAATATCTAATGTACTCGCCGGAGACGGAGTATTGATTCCTACTTGTGAATAAAGTATATTACCAATCCACAAAGCAATTATTACGAATATATTTTTTTTCATGACTAATCTATAATGGTATTAAAAACTTGTGGCACCTCATATACATCCACTTTGATAGAAGACTGGGTAATAAAGGAATTGATATTATTTCCCACATTTATTCCAATTCCAAGTAAGGAATCAGTTGCTGTATTATAAGATTTCATTCTTGCACAAGCTACACTTACAGCATGCTGCCCTTTCGAAAGGTTTTCTACTATTCCTACCTGGTTATGAGTAATAAAAGATGAAGCACCGCTGGTAGCCTTTAAATTCCTCTGTCTTAAACTTATAAGACGATCATCAATAAAAATTCCACAAGCATAGTCAATAGAAGTATCTGTAGAGCCTGCTGCATCAAAATTAGCCTGCACCACAGTTTCAAACTGAATATATGTTTTACTTTCCGTACTGTAAATATTAATAGGCTGGGATAATGAAGGTATTTTCTTGAATCTACTGAAGTTACTGAATGTATTCCCTTTGGTAAACAAGGCTGTTCTTGAGGTCGTTATTGACTCTTCTCTGTTATTAAATGTAATTCCTGTCTTATCAGAAAAAGAATTGTTATAAATTAAATAAAATTTATTGGGTTCATATTCCGGAATGCGAAGAGTTCTCCAAACCGGTGGATAACCTTCTCCCTGAGAAACCAATATCTGATCATTGGTTCCCTCTGAAAGCCCCCCATCTGAATAATTCAAAACCATCAGTTTCCCCCGAAGATTAAGATCTCCATTCACATCCAGCCAAGCTTTCGGCGAACCTGTTTTTATTCCTACTTGAGCAAAGAGAGATAACCCCATTCCCAAGGACAGGATAGAAATAACTTTTTTCATTATATGTTTATTAATTGGTTGTATATGTTACGTATTCGATAACATCAAGTTTTAAAATGGATTCTAAAGTAAATGAGTTAGATACTGTATTAGCATCGGAAATATTCCGGCCTATAACAAACTGATTGTTCAGATTGGATGTGTCTATTTTTCTGCAGGCTACCTCCACATTATGTGCTCCTGCAGGGACATCCTGTTCAGTATAATTAAGGGTAAAGATATAATCTTGAATACCTGCTCTATCAGAATTATTAGTGGAAGATATATTATCCGGACGTAAAGCAACCAGTTTTCCGTTTCTGAATATTCCACAGGTGAAACTGACATTCTGAGAAGCTGTGGATGTAGAAGCTTTCATTTCAATACCGGTCTGAAATTGGTAACTCAATCTGTTCCGCCCATTTTTAATAGTAAAATTATTATTAAGCCCACCAATTTTCACCCATTTTCCTTTACTGGTATCAGAAATATCGTCTCCCACATTATTTTTATAAACCTTATCTCCTGAAATACCATTAGAAAGGTTAGTAATTCCTGATTGATCTGAGGACAAATATGAATTGATCAATTTATATTGCCCTTCCTCCACAAAGGAAACATTAAGCGATTTCCAAACTGGAGGCAAACCTTCTCCCTGCGAGACCAGAACCTGACCGTTCAGTCCGGCATTTCCCACCTCGGAAGAAGTACCGCCTACTCTTAATTCTTTTCTTAAGGTGGTCTTCCCGTTTACATCGAGAATAGAATTAGGCACACCCAATCCAATACCCACCTGCGCGTAAGATTGCATACAACATAATCCCACTACGCAAAAACACATAATTTTTTTCATAATAAGCCATCAAAAGTATAAAAATTTACACATATAGACTTATTACATGAATAATATCATACATATTTTACTATTCATAGAATATATAAAAATCCTGAAAAAAGTAGAATTATCTTAATCCGTTTCGACTAGGATCCAATAATAGACTTTAATAGCGTATTTACCTCATCTACACTTTTAACTTTTTCCTTTCGCATCATAAGATTATTTCCATCTTTTCCCACTTTTTCTTTAAGTTGGGCTTCCAAAGGATTTTGTGTTAAATAAGTAATAATATGTCTGAAACGTTCGGTCTGATAAAATTTATCTTGAGGATTACTTGGAAAATACCCTAAAAAAACACCATTCTTCATTACAATTTTCTCGAATCCTATATCAGCAGCCAGCCATTTCAGAGCAACACTCTTTAAGAGATTGACAACCTCCCCTGGAAGCTCTCCAAAACGGTCAATTAATTCAAGCTCGAATGTATGGAGATCTTTTTCATTATTAATTTCAGCAATTTTCTGGTATAGTAACAGCCTTTCTTCTATATTTGAAATATAAGTATCCGGAAGCATCAGCTCTAAATCCGTATCTATATTAACGTCCTTCACCGATTTAAATAACTTTTGCCTGTCCTCTTCATTTTCAAACAGATTTTCAAAATCCTCATCATCTTTCAACTCTTCAAGAGCTTCCTGCATCAATTTCTGATAAGTTTCAAAACCCATTTCATTAATAAATCCACTTTGTTCTCCCCCTAATAAATCCCCGGCTCCGCGAATTTCCAAATCTTTCATCGCAATCTGAAAACCACTTCCCAAATCTGAAAACTGCTCAATAGCCTCCAGCCTCTTTCTCGCATCTGATGTCATTACATCATAAGGAGGCGTAATCAAATAACAGAATGCTTTCCTGTTACTTCTTCCCACCCTTCCTCTCATCTGGTGCAGGTCAGCCATTCCAAAACGGTGGGCATCATTAATAAATATAGTATTGGCATTAGGGACATCTACTCCACTCTCCACAATGGTAGTAGAAACCAAAACATCATATTTCCCTTCCATAAAATCAAGGACATTTTTTTCTAATTGTTTCCCATCCATCTGGCCATGTCCTGTAATCACTCTTGCATCCGGAACTAACCGCTGGATCAAGCCTGCAATATCTTTAAGATTTTCTATTCTGTTATTGATAAAGTAGACCTGCCCGTCTCTCTGTAATTCATATGAAACCGCATCCCTGAGAATTTCTTCACTAAACCCGATTATCTGAGTATCTACAGGCTGTCTGTTAGGCGGTGGAGTTTTAATAACAGATAAATCTCTGGCAGCCATTAATGAAAACTGTAACGTTCTAGGTATTGGAGTAGCCGTAAGAGTAAGAGTATCCACATTATTTTTCAAGGTTTTCAGTTTATCTTTTACCGAAACTCCAAACTTATGCTCCTCATCAATAATCAATAATCCCAGATCCTTAAATTTCACACTACTTCCCACAAGCTGATGAGTTCCGATAACGATATCAATCTTACCATTCTTTAAACCTTCCAGTGTTTCTGACTTCTGTTTTGCGGTACGGAATCTGTTCAGGTAAGAGACATTCACCGGAAAGTCCTTTAACCTGTCTTTAAAACTTCTGTAATGCTGAAAAGCCAAAATAGTAGTGGGCACAAGAACCGCTACCTGTTTCCCATCCGTTGCCGCCTTAAATGCAGCACGAATAGCAACTTCTGTTTTTCCAAATCCAACATCTCCGCAAACCAGCCTGTCCATTACCGTGTCCGCTTCCATATCCGTTTTCACATCTATAGTTGCCTTTTCCTGATCAGGAGTATCTTCATAAATAAAACTCGCCTCCAGCTCATTTTGCAAATAAGAATCCGGAGAATAGGGGAATCCTTTGGCTGTTTTTCTTTGAGCATAAAGCTTGATTAAATCAAATGCAATCTGTTTTACTTTAGCCTTAGTCTTCTGTTTAAGGGACTTCCAGGCAGGAGAGCCTAATTTACTCAGTACAATTTCTTTCCCTTCAGGTCCGTTATATTTAGATATCTTATGCAATGAGTGTATGCTCACATACAGTAAATCCCCATTTTTATAAGTGAGTTTAAAACATTCCTGAACTTTACCGTCATTATTGACTTTAACCAGTCCCATAAACTTTCCGATTCCATGATCGATATGAGCAATATAATCACCTATTTTAAGAGACATCAGATCTTTAAGTGTTAACTGTTCAGACTTGGCAAAAGTATTCTTGGCTTTATAACGCTGGTACCTGTCAAAAATCTGATGATCCGTATATACTAATAATTTATGTTCATAATCTACAAAACCTTCATGCAGTTCTGATTTGAAGCTCTTAAAAGGAACTTCTTTTTCCAGTTCTTCAAAAATAGATTCTAAACGTTCTTTTTGCTTTTCGGTAGAAAAAGAAATCCAGGTATCAAAACCTTCTGCCTGTTTTTCTTCCAGATCCTGGGTTAGCAGTTCAAACTTTTTATGGAATGACGGCTGAGCTGTTTGCTCCAGTTTAATTTCAACACTTTTCAGATTTTCTATAGCCGCTGTCGTAAAATCTATTGTTTTAAATTTTTTAAAATCAAATAAAAATTCCTGATCGGAAATAAAGAGTTCTGCAGGCTCCCTATGTGCAATATCTTTATTGAGACCCTCATACTTATCCAAAGACTTTTCATAAAAGGACTTCAGCTTCTGGAGGGCAACCACTCCATTTTTGGAAACTATAAAACTGTTCTCATCCAATACCTGAAGTAAGGAGACTTTACTGCCGGAAACCGAAAAATTCATATTGGAAACTAACTGAAAAGCACCTACCTTTTCTACAGAAAGCTGTGTTTCTATATCAAAGGTTTTTATTCCTTCCACCTCATTACCAAAAAAAGTAATTCGGTAAGGCTTTTCATAAGAATAAGAAAAAACGTCAACAATTCCTCCTCTCACCGAAAACTCTCCCGGCTCAGAAACGAAATCCGTCTGCTGGAAATGATAATGGTTGAGCAATTCATCAATAAAATCAAAATCCAGCTGGTCACCAACTTTTATCTGATGGGAAATTGCCTTAAAATCTTCTTTTTTGAGAACCTTCTCAGACAATGCACCGGCATACGCTACGATTACTTTCGGAGACGCATCGGAATTGATTTTATTCAGGACATCAGTTCTTAGAACCAAATTAGCATTCTGCGTTTTCTCCACCTGATAAGGTTCAAGATGAGTAGCCGGAAAATAAAGCACTTTATCTTTTCCCAAAAGGTCCTCTACTTCCGTATTGGCATAGAGTGCCTCTTCTTTATCATCTATTATATAGAGTATATTTTTTTTATGGGTCAGGAAAAGTTCAGCTACAAAAATAGAGACAGAAGATCCTGCACTCCCTTTTACAGAAATATGCTGCTCTGCATCCAGCTGAGTAAAAATACTTCTTCCGAATTCTCTTTGAAGCAGGTCAGGAAGAAATTTCTCATTAATTGTTTTCAGTTCCATAGTGTGTAGGTCTAAAACGACAAAAGCGATTTCAGAGGTTTTCCGAAATCGTTATAGGAGTGCAAAGTTAAAAATATTTTTCTGCAGTTAAGAATTTAAACAATATTATAAATTACAATATAATTTAAAAACAGTTAATTATATTTAAATTTATATGATTAAAATTGATAATATGTTAAAAATAATTAAATAAAAGATCACCGGCATAATGTTTGGGCACCTTTCTACAACCACAAACAAAAATAGCATTATGAAAAAAGCAATTAGAATTGTAGGGGTCTTCTTTTTGATTTTCCTTACAGCAGTCTCTTTCGCTTCATGTAGCGATGATGATGATCCGACCAATAACGATTTCTTTGCCGGAACCTATAAGGGAAGCGTTTCTTACAACGACGGAGGTTCCACTAATATCAGCACAGATAACGGAAGTGTATTTGTCACTAAAATAGCAAGTGGCACCAAATACAATTTCGCATTTTCAAACAGCATTCCTGACCTTAACGGAATCGAGTTTAATCAGGAAGGTGACCACACTTTAGTAATGATAGGTTCCAATGCCACCTCTTATATCAGAATAGATAATGATGAATTAAAAATCCTTTATCTCAAAGACGGCAAAACCTGGACAGCCAACTGTACACGGTAAACAATACACCCAAATAATTCATTCATATGTTGAGCCTGTTTTCATGGTGAAAGCAGGCTTTATCTATTTAATATTTTTTTAAGCAGTACTAAACTTAAGTTAAGTTTAACGCCTTAATATTTTTTAGCTTGGTTTTTGTACTGCTAATAATAACAAAACATGGATCATTCACATATGAAAAAACTATTAATGGCAATGTCTCTATTTTTAGGATTAGGACTTGCAACAGCTCAGCAGACAGCTCCTGCAACTAAAGCAGAAGTACAGAAAACTAAAACCGTAAAAGCTAAGAAAGCCAAAGCAACAAAAGATGCTACCGCATCTACAAATAAAACAGAGGCCAAATTAAAAAAAGACGGAACACCTGATAAAAGGTACAAAGAAAACAGAAAATTAAAAAAGGACGGGACACCGGACAAACGATATAAAGAGAACAAGTAAACATAAACACATATAGTTGTTATTTTCATAATCAAATTTCAGAAAACCGATGAGCTTACTCATCGGTTTTTATTATATGTATTGAAATAAAACATTAAGATTTCTCTACTTATTTATAAATTTGGGCCATGTTAAATTTCCTCAAGAAAAATATCGCATTAATTTGGGCAAAAAAACATGTTCAAAAAGCACAGAATTTCAAACAAAACACTCCCGAGAATCAGGAAAACCTCCTCATTTCACTCGTGAATACGGCGAAAAAGACACTTTTCGGAAGAGAACATGACTTTGAAAACATTCATTCTGTTAAGGATTTTCAGAAAAAAGTTCCCATTGTAGATTATGAAGGGTTAAAGCCTTATATCGAAAGAGTAAAAAAAGGGCAGGCTAATATTCTTTGGACAGGAATCCCTCAATACTTCGCCAAAACATCAGGCACCACTTCCGGCTCTAAATATATTCCAATATCTAAAGAAGGAATGCCCTATCAGATTGCCGGAGCTCAAAGTGCATTATTTCATTATATAGCAAAAAAGAACAATGCAGATTTTGTACAGGGAAAAATGATCTTTCTGCAGGGAAGTCCTGAATTAAAAGAAATATACGGTATCCAAACCGGCCGGCTTTCCGGAATCGTAGCTCATCATATTCCTGATTACCTTCAAAAGAACCGCCTCCCAAGCTGGAAGACTAATATGATAGAGGACTGGGAAACCAAAGTGGATAAAATAGTAGAAGAAACAGAAAAGGAAAATATGACACTGATCTCGGGAATACCCCCGTGGCTCATTATGTACTTTGAAAAACTTACAAAAAGAAACGGAAAAAAAATCAAAGAAATATTCCCTAATCTTCAATTGATTGTCACCGGTGGAGTTAATTACGATCCTTACCGTGACAAAATGGAGGAACTATTAGGTGGCAATGTAGACATCATTCAAACATTTCCAGCCTCTGAAGGTTTTTTTGCTTTTCAGGATGACTACACCCAAGAGGGGCTTTTATTATTGACCCATCATGGTATTTTCTATGAGTTTATCCCTCTGGAAGAATATGGAAGCCCAGATGCAAGAAGGTTAACCTTAAAAGACATTGAACTCAATAAAGACTACGCCCTTATTCTGACTACCAACTCCGGACTATGGGCTTATTCAATAGGTGATGTAGTAAGATTTATCAATAAGAATCCTTATAAAATATTAGTAAGCGGAAGAACAAAGCATTTTACATCGGCATTTGGAGAACATGTTATAGCATTCGAGGTAGAAGAGTCCATCAAGGCCACTCTTAAAAATCACCCAGCCCAAATTGCAGAATTTCACCTTGCACCGCAGGTGAACCCGGAAGAAGGGCTTCCTTACCATGAATGGTTCATTGAATTTGAAAAGCAGCCAGAAGACATGGAAGCTTTCAGAACCGATTTGGATAACCAACTGAGAAAGCGCAATACTTATTATGACGATCTGATTTCAGGTAATATTCTTCAAAAACTTCACATTACTCCCTTAAGAAAAAATGCCTTTCACGAATATGCAAAATCAGAAGGTAAATTAGGCGGGCAAAATAAAATCCCAAGATTAGCCAACGATAGGAAAATCGCAGATTCATTAAAAATCCACAAACTTTAATTACATTTTTTTGATTTCAAAAACGTATATTCGAAAAAAATTATAAATTTGAAAAACAAATAATAATAATGAAAGCAGCTGTACTTTTAAAATCATCCTTACTTACTTCTTTATTTTTAGTTTCATCTTGCGCTACCACTAAGTATATCGGAGACGTTGAAAAAAACAATTACTCCAACCTCGAAGCAGGGAGAACTTATGTTTTCACAATGAAAGACGGTTCTAAGAAACAGAAAATGTTATTCCGTAATATTCAGGGTGACAACATCATAGGAACGGTAAGTAAAAAAGACAGTACAGAAATATCTATTCCCAAAGCTAACGTAGCTGCTGCAAAAGACAGGGCTAAAGCTAACGTTACTGCAGGTGCTTTTGTAATCGGCGCTGCAGGTGTTGCAGCTTTGGTAGTTAGCGCTACAAGAGCTGATTAAGATAGATTTTATCTTTCAAGATATATTTGATATATCTTTTAAAATAATATTTTTAAGGAGCTCTGAATAAATATTTAGAGCTATTTTTGTGCATGATTTCTTTCACTCCGTTAAAGACATTATCCAATGTTGAATTCAGGAATCTTCTTACCGGAAGATTTTTTATTGTTATAGCCTTTCGAATGTTAGCAACCCTTTTAGGATGGTGGGTTTATCAGCTAACAAAAGATCCTTTCTCCATTGGACTTATCGGGCTCTCAGAAGTAATACCTGCCGTAAGCTGTGCCTTGTATGCCGGCCATGTCATTGATATGAATGAGAAAAAGAAACTTTTACTGATCTGCAATTATGCATATGTTTTTCTGATAAGCTTATTACTTATTCCGGCATTCCTGAATGTTCAAATGCATTTCACAGGACACCAGGTTACCTATTTTATATATGGAGTTATTTTTTTTACAGGAATCGCAAGAGCCTTTATCGGACCTATTGTTCCTTCAATGATTCCTAAAATTGTAAAAAAAGAAAATTTGCCGAATGCCATTACTTTGAATCAGGCCACTTTCCTTATATCATCTGTTTGCGGGCATGCTCTGGGAGGATTTCTCATTGCACTTTTTGGAGTAGAATGGACACTTGTCGTAATTATTTCATTGATTTTTACAGCTTCTTTATTTTTCTGGCAACTCAATAAACAATACTCCGAATACAAAAAGGAAAAAGTAAAAGTCATGGAAAGTATGCGGGAAGGCATTTCCTATATTTATCGTACCAAAGAAATCCTAGGAGCTTTGTGCCTGGATATGTTTGCTGTACTTTTCGGAGGCGCTGTAGCTATGATTCCTGTATTTGCTGCTGATATCCTTAAAGTAGGCTCTGAAGGCTTTGGTCTGCTGAACGCGGCTTCAGACATAGGATCCATGTGTATCATCACTTTATTATCCATTATTCCACTACGAAAAAATCAGGGAAAAATACTTCTTGCAGTGGTTACAGGGTTCGGATTATGCATTATAGGTTTTGGACTTTCCAATATATATTGGCTTTCATTCATGTTCCTGATGCTAAGTGGAATGCTTGATGGAATTTCCGTTGTGATAAGAGGCACCATTGTGCAGTTGAAAACTCCGGATCATATACGTGGAAGAGTCCTAAGCGTCAATTCCATATTCATTATGTCAAGTAATGAAATGGGACAATTTGAAAGTGGATTGATGGCCAAATTACTTGGAGTGGTACGATCTGTAATATTCGGAGGAAGTATGACCGTACTTGTTGCGTTACTTGTAGGAATCACTAATCCAAAATTAAGAAAAATGCAATATTAAATACAATTTATGGGAAAACTTCAAATATAATTCAAAATAATTAGTGTTAGGTTAATTATTTTTTATATTTGCTAAATAAAATTCCCCTAAATGAAGAAAACTCTATCCATTTTATTTGTGATTATATCACAGATACTTTTCTCACAGTCAGACTGCCCCACAGCACTCGCTGTTTGTGGAAATTCAGATTTATCATACACTCCAAGTGGTCCGGGAAATATACTGGAGGATCTGGGCGGATGCCTAACGGGTGATGAGCATTATTCGGTATGGTATACGTTTACAGCTTCAACAACCGGTACACTTACTTTTTTAATCACTCCGAATGCTCAGGCGGATTACGACTGGGCGGTATATGGCCCTGATAAACAATGCAGCAATCTTGGAACACCCATAAGATGCTCTTACGCCTCAACCGCTAACGGAATTCTTACAGGTCTTAACATGACCGCTACAGATACAACAGAAGGGGCAGGAGGAGACGGTTTTTGTAAATACCTTGATGTAATTGCCGGGGAAACTTATTATTTAGTAGTGGACAATTTCTCTGCCAATGCCAATGGATTTGTCCTTACATGGGGAGGAACAGCCACCTTATCATCCCCATTTACTTCAGCGATACAGCCTAATCCTTTTATACCTCCGGGAAGCCCAAGCGCTACCCCAAATGCTCCTAACGAAGTAGTTATCTGTACGGATCCCGCTATTTTTGAATTCAGTACACTGACAACAGGAATCGTGAACGGAAACCCCAATTTTGTAGTATCTTATCACACCAACGCTAACGATGCTCTTACAGGAAATAATCCCATAACTACAGCCATTACTGTTAATACTACTGATATTTATTATTACAGCATCAGCTATTCGGATCCCAACAACCCTAACAGCCCTATAAGCAAATGTAAGCAAACAGGCACCTTTAAATTCATACAGGGGAATATTACAGCAAATGATGTTACTTTAACAGCCTGTAATAACAACAATATAGGGACAGCAACATTTGATTTAACAAGCGCGAATGTTTTCAATGATCCTACAGCTATCATGCAGTATTACCCCAGCATGTTTGATCTTAATGCAGGTACAAATGAAATCACAATACCTACCAACTATGTAGCCTCCTCCGGTTCAGTATTTGTAAAAGTAACCACACTGCAGGGATGTTCAGATATTGCTGAAATCACTCTATCGCTAGCTCCGGTAGTGGTGGTCAATGAAGCTACTTTAAGATCTTGTTTTATAGAATCAAATCCTGCTACCGCTTTATTTAATCTTACCGTAGCCGGAGTAACCACAGAAGTGGGAATCACTAAAAAATACTATCCTTCTTTAACTGATGCTATTAATGAAACCAATGAAATCGCAAATCCTACTACTTATATAGCCCCAAATGGCGTAGTATACGTAAGAGTAGCTAATGCTAATGGGTGTTATTCGGTGGCACAGGTTAATCTTACCGTTCTTCCACCAGTTGAATCCACTGTACTTGAAGACAAAATCATATGTATGGAAGACACTACAACTTTAGACGCTGGACCTGGGTTTGACGGATACGAATGGAGTACGGGAGAAACTACCCAATCTATTTCTAATGCAGGAGTAGGCACCTATTGGGTAAAACTAAAAACAGGAGAATGTATAACAACTCAATCAGTTAATATCTACGCATCCGAACAACCTGTAATTACAGATGTAGATATTGCAACTAACACTATTACAGTGAATGTAATAGGCGGAACTCCATCTTACCAATATTCAATGGATAATATCGTTTGGCAGGATTCAAATATATTTACGAATGTTCCGAGAGGAGATGCTACGATATATGTAAAAGATGCTTACGATTGTAATCCTGTCGAGTTGCCTATTCTTGTTCCGAACCTGATTAATGTGATCACACCAAACGGGGACGGAGTGAATGATGTAATAGACTATTCCGTATTTGCTAATAAACAAAACCTTGTACTTAATATCTATGACAGATATGGAACCAAAATCCATCAGGCCGACAAAACCAACGGCTATAAATGGGACGGAACCACTAACGGAGGGAAACGTGTAACTACCGGAACTTATTGGTATTCCGTAACATGGAATGAAAAGAACAAAAGAAATACTTCTTTCAAATTCTCAGGATGGGTAATGGTAAAAAATAGAGAATAAACTCATTATCATATAAAAGACTGCATATAGTGCAGTCTTTTATTATCGTTATCATTATAATTTATTATTTTCGTTACTTGTTTACAAAATCATTTTCAAATGAAAAAACTACTACTCGTTTTTATAGTATTTTTATCTCAATTATATTTTTCGCAGTCCGACTGTATTACAGCAATACCAGTGTGTGGAAATTCAGGTCTATCTTACACACCTTCCGGAAGTGGAAATGTACAGGAAGACCTAATGGGCTGTCTATATACTGATGAACATTATTCTGTATGGTATTCATTTACTATTGCTACATCAGGAACTTTAACTTTTGAAATCAATCCTAACGCTTTTGTTGATGATTATGATTTTGGAGTATACGGGCCTAACCAAACCTGTGGAGCCCTCAGTCCTCCTATCAGATGCAATTATTCACCCGCAGACGGCCCTACAGGACTTGATCTATCACTAACAGGTACAGCAACCAATGGAGCCTTTAGTGCTTACATGGATGTCATAGCCGGAGAAACCTATTATCTGGTAGTTGATAATTATTCTCATACTACTAATGGATTTTCATTAACATGGGGAGGAACAGCTACTTTAGCTTCAGCATTCAATGATCCGAACTTAGCCCCTAACCCGTTCATCCCACCAGGTGTTGCAAGTACAACTCCGGGAGCTCCTAATGAAATACTGAAATGCCAGCTTCCTTCCTCATTTGATTTCACAACTTTATCTACCGATATTATCAACGGCAACCCCAACTTCACAGTTACTTACCACAACACTGCCAATGATGCATTGTTAGGTACCAATCCATTAACAACAGCAGTAGTAGACGGCACCACCATTTATTATTACAGAATCCATTACCAGGACCCTACAGATCCTAATAACCCGATTAACAACTGTGCCCAAACCGGGGAATTCAAATTCCGACAGGGGAATATAGTTGCTAAAGACGCCGTCATCTATGCATGTAATAATGACAATGCCGGTATCGGAAGCTTTAATCTGACATTAGCTGATACGTTTGCTGACCCTACAGCGACTAAAAAATATTACCCTACATTAAATGACCTTACCGCAGGCACCAACGAAATCATCAATACAACCAATTATACCTCTGCGGAAGGTCTGGTATACGTAAAAGTAACTTCATCAGAAGGGTGTTCAGATGATTCAGTAATTACATTACGTTTTTATCCTGTAGTGGTTGTTAATGAGGACACCATTGAATCATGCTATATTGACACCAACATTACCACAGCCGCATTTGACCTAACCTCAGCTAATATCACTTCACAAACAGGAGTTACTAAAAAGTTTTATACTACATTTAATAATGCCGTAAATGGTACCAATGAAATTGCTAACCCTACAGCTTATATCTCTACCGATGGTGTAGTATATGCTAAAGTATTCAATGCCAATGGATGTTATGCAATTACAAAAATTACTCTTGAGGTATTACCACCCGTAAAATCTACCATTCTTAAAGACCAGACAATATGTATGGAAAACAGAACCACATTGGACGCAGGCCCGGGATTTGACGGATACGAATGGAGCACAGGCGCTACCACTCAATCTATTTCAGGAGTAGGTGTAGGTTCTTATTGGGTAAAATTACAAACCGGATTCTGCTATACCCTACAGCAGGTAAACGTGTACGCTTCTCAGCAACCTGTTATCTCCACCATTGATATATCAAACAATACAATTACCGTTAATATAACAGGCGGAACAGCTCCATATCAATACTCTTTAGATGGAATCAACTGGCAGGACTCCAATGTATTCACAGGACTCCCGAGAGGAGAAAACAAAATTTATGTAAAAGATTCATATGATTGTATTCCTGTTGAAATACAGGTAACCGTACCTAATCTCATCAATGCAATTACTCCTAATGGAGATAATATCAACGATGTAATAGATTATTCAGCTTTAGCATATAAGAAGAATCTGATATTCATCGTATATGACAGGTATGGAAACAAACTTTATGAAGCAGATAAAATGAGAAACTACTCATGGGATGGAACCGCCTTCGGTAAGAAAATTCCAACAGGAACTTACTGGTACACCATTTCATGGAATGAAAATGACAAAAACAGTACCCCTACGAGATATAACGGATGGGTATTAGTAAAAAACAGAGAATAGTTTCAATTTCAATACTATAAAAAAATCACCTCTATCAGGGTGATTTTTTTTATCAACATGTACAATACCTTTTATCACTGACTTTTCTGTGCAATCAACAATAATTGTTAATTACTATTTTTCTATTATTTTTCAAATAAACTATCTTTGCAGTTATGGCGCAGAAAGAAACATTATCATCTCTTACTCACGGAAACTTTGCTAAAGAGTTGTCTATTGCGGATGGAAAAATGCCTCCTAACGCAATAGATTTTGAACGACTGGTTATCGGTACTTTTTTAATTGATAAAAAAGGACTTGATTACTCTATTGACCTTCTATCCCCTGAAGTGTTTTATGATCCCAGACATCAGGTAATTTTCACTGCTATCTTAAAATTATATGAGGGTAACCATCCGGTGGATCTGATGACCATTATTCAGGAGCTCAAAAAAGAAGAAAAACTTCATCTGGCAGGTGGGGATCATTACATTATTGACCTTACTATGGGAGTAAGTTCATCTGCTCATATCGAATATCACGTTCGTGTTATTCTTGAGAAATATATCCTTCGAAGCCTCATTAATGTTTCCGCTAACGTGATTGAAACCTCTTATAAAGAATCTACAGATGTTTTTGAGCTTTTAGATAAAGCCGAACAATCTTTCTTCGAGATTACTAACGGAACGATTAAAAAGGGATTCGACACCGCTAATTCTCTTGTAAAACAAGCGATCGACACTATTAAATCATTAAAAGACAAAGAAGGACTTTCCGGAGTTCCTTCAGGTTTCCGGGATTTAGATAAAGAAACCGGCGGATGGCAAAACTCTGACCTTATTATTATTGCTGCACGTCCCGCGATGGGAAAAACAGCATTCCTTCTGTCCATGGCAAGGAACATAGCAGTAGGACATAAAATCCCCATGGCTTTATTCTCTCTGGAAATGGCATCCGTACAGCTGATTACAAGGATGATCGCTTCTGAAACCGGAATTTCCTCAGAAAAACTAAGGAAAGGAACAATGTCCGACGAAGAATGGCAACGATTATTTTCCAATGTATCAGAGCTTGAAAATGCTCCCCTGTATATTGATGAAACCCCTTCCCTTTCTGTATTTGACTTCCGTGCAAAATGCCGAAGATTAGTAATGCAGCACGGTGTAAGAATCATCATGGTGGATTATCTTCAGCTAATGACTGCCAACAGTGGAGGAAAAGGAGGAGGAAACCGTGAACAGGAAATCGCAACAATTTCCCGGTCTTTAAAGGCCATTGCAAAAGAATTAAATGTTCCTGTAATCGCTCTTTCCCAGCTTTCAAGAAGTGTGGAAACACGTCCGGGAAAAAGACCTCAGCTTTCGGATTTAAGGGAATCGGGAGCCATTGAGCAGGACGCCGATATTGTATCTTTTATCTTCAGACCTGAATATTATAAAATTACAGTTTGGGATAATGATGAACCCGGACAGGAAACAACCACAGAAAATCAGGCCGAGCTTATCATCGCAAAACACAGAAATGGTGCCACTGCCGATGTACGAATGTCATTTATGAAAAATATCGCTAAGTTTGGAGACCTTGATGTATTCGGGAGTGGTGGATACGGATATCAGCCACCTAATTTGGGACAACAGAACGAACCCAGTGGTTTTGATAAAATAAAGACTACTATTCAGCCTGGAGCAGCATTTGATTTACCGGATAATTCTCAGATTTCAGGATCCTCTATGAATGATTTTGATGATGATGAAGACTTTCCGTTCTAACCATCTATTGAGATAAATTAATTATTTTGAAAATCGAAATATTTACTGACGGAGCCTGCAGCGGAAATCCCGGAAAAGGAGGGTACGGTATTCTCATGCGTGTACCTGAAAAAAACTATCAAAAAACATTTTCCAAAGGTTTCAGGAAAACTACCAATAACCGGATGGAGCTCCTGGCTGTTATTACCGCATTGGAAAAATTGAAATCTTCAGAAAATGATATTCACATTTATACAGACAGTAAATATGTTGCTGATGCCATCAACCAAAACTGGATTTCAGGCTGGATAAAAAGAGGATGGAAAAACGTTAAAAATCCTGACCTCTGGCAAAACTTCATCACCTTATACAATAAATACAATCCGAAACTTCATTGGATTAAGGGACATGCAGGACATTTCGAAAATGAACTTTGTGACAGACTTGCCGTAGCAGCAGCCAATTCCGACGCACTTGAAACAGATGAGTATTTCGAAAATATGGAAAGAAATTCCCTTTTTTAACTTAATTTTAATTATACTAAATAGACCGCAAATAATAATTATTTACTCAAATTATACACTATTTCATTAACAAATAATCAGCTTATATTATAAAATTAACATTAAATATTCATTTATTAGATCTGTTTTAATATCTTTACAACTACAATCCTTAATAAATGAATAAAAAATTACTTTCGTACTTTACAATTCTCTTGATTTGTATCTCGGGAAAACTTTTTTCTCAAACTTATCAACTTACAGGAAATCCTGTGAATACTACAGGATGGGATATAGTACCTTCTGCCATCATTAATGGAGACTTTATACAGCTCACTGCTGATCAAACTTCTAAGGTGGGAGGCATAAAACTGAATGCTCCTATTAACCTAAAATATTGTGATAAATGGAGAGTAGAGTTTGATTTTAGAATTGATGGAAACGGAACTTCCAATTATGGGAGAGGAGACGGCTTTGCTTTCTGGTATCTAGCTAATCCACCTGTTTCTTATGTACAGGGAGGAGGTCTTGGAATTCCTTCCAACTCTACAGGTTTAATGGTTGGATTTGATATTTTCAATAATTCCACTGAGGGTCAGATGAGTAAAATTCACGTATTATATGGGACCAATAATTCCACGGGTTCAAATATTGAATTCAACAACACACCTGGCAGTACATTTCACTCTCCTGACCTAAATGCTACACAACCTTTTGTTGGCAGCGTTTACAAACAGGTAGAAGTAACTGGAGAAGTTGATCCTGCTAATATAAATAACTGGATTATTAAAATCAGTATTGATGGCAACCAAATTGTAAATCAATCTTTTGCACCATCAGGAGGTGCTATGGGAATGACTCAGGGATATTTCGGTTTTTCTGCATCTACAGGTGCAGCAAGCGCCCGCCATTCTATTAAAAACGTAAAAATATACACAGATAAAGTACCTATCTCTCAAAATTCAGTTTCTCAGTCTCTTTGCCCTAACCCTACAACAGGGAATGCAACTATTGATCTTACAAATTTCAATTCTCAGTTTGTAGCTAATCCCAACAATTATACCTTCACATATTCTGTAGGGGGGACAGTCATTACCAATCCCACCGCTTATCAATACAATGCCAATACAACGGTTTCGATCCGTATAAAAGACAATTCAGGAGTACTTTGTGATAATGCTGACGCAGTAATAATTCTTTCTCTTTCACCTTTTACAGCCAATGAGGCAACGCTTACGGAATGTAACAATAATAAAGCTGGAACTGCCACATTTAACCTTAACAATGCCAACGTAACCCCTATAATTGGTGTTACAAAGAAATATTATAAAACAATCGCAGATCTTAATGCAGGAACTAATGAAATCACAAATCCAACTACATACACATCAGCTCCAGGAGAAGTATATGTAAAAGTTACGACTTCGGAAGGCTGTACAGGATCGGCAAAAATTAACCTAACTTTCTTTCCGGAAATTATAGTAAATGAAACAACTATAGAGTCTTGTTTTATAGAAACTGCCACCAACACAGCATCTTTTGATCTCACTTCTGCCAACGTAACAAGCTCTACAAATATTACAAAAAAATACTATACCACAATTTCCAACGCGATAAACGAAACTAATGAAATAATGAATCCCGGAGCATACATTTCTACTTCCGGAGAGGTTTATGCAAAAGTAACAGATACGAATGGCTGCTACACAATTGTCAAAATCGCTTTAAAAGTACTACCTCCCGTATTATCCACCGTCTTAAAAGACAAAATAATTTGTATTGGTGACAGAACCAATTTAGATGCAGGTCCCGGATTTGACGGATATGAATGGAGCACAGGAGCTACAACACAAGCTATCGAAGGTGTTCCGGTAGGAACCTATTGGGTAAGATTAAAAACAGGAGACTGTATTACCACTCAGATTGTAAACGTCAGAGCTTCTGTTCAGCCTGTTATTTCCACTATTGATATCACAAATAACACCATTACGATAAATGTAGCCGGAGGCACTCCTCCTTATCAGTATTCTTTAGACGGGATTAACTGGCAGGATTCAAATGTATTTACGGATCTGGCGAGAGGAGAAGTCAAAATATTTGTAAAAGACAGCTACAATTGTCCACCTGTTGAAGTTCAGGTTACAGTCCCTAATCTTATTAACGCCATTACACCTAATGGAGACAATATCAATGATGTAATCGATTATTCTGCCCTGGCTTACAAAAAGAACCTTGTTTTTGTTATATATAACAGATATGGAAATAAACTTTTTGAAGCAGACAAATTCAGAAACTACTCATGGAATGGAACTGCCTTTGGCAAAAAAGTCCCCACCGGAACCTACTGGTATACTATTACCTGGAATGAGAATGATAAAAACAATACCCTTACCAAATACAATGGCTGGGTACTGGTAAAAAACAGAGAATAACCCTTAAGATCATCCCATAATGGGATGATCTTTATTTTAAACAAACGATTATTTAAAATCAACTAATATCATTTACTTATATGAAAAAAAATCTACTTCAATTTTTTATAAGCATTCTGGTCTGTTTTTCAGGATCTTTTTATTCTCAAACCTATCAGCTCGCAGGAAACCCTGTGAATACTACCGGTTGGGATCTTGTTTCTAATGCTAATGTAAATACAGACTTCATACAACTTACAGCAGATCAAACCGGTTTATTTGGAGCTATTAAATTAGCGACTCCCATCAACCTGAGATATTGTGATAAATGGAAGGTAGAATTCGATTTTAGAATTGACGGAAACGGAACTTCAAATTATGGAAGAGGAGATGGATTCACATTCTGGTATCTGGCAAATCCTCCCACAGGCTATGTAGCAGGAGCTGGATTAGGAATCCCCTCAAACGCTTCCGGGCTAATGGTCGGTTTTGATATATTCAACAATAGTACAGAAGGGCAAATGAGTAAAATCCATCTACTCTACGGAACCAATAACACCGCCGGTTCTAATATTGAATTTAACAATACTGTAGGTAGTACCTTTCACTCCGCTGATTTAAATTCTACCCAACCGTTCGTCGGCTCCACTTACAAACATGTCGAAGTAAACGGAGAGGTTGATATGACAAACACCAACAACTGGATTATACAAATAAGACTTGACGGAAATCTCATCGTCAATCAATCATTCGCTCCTTCAGGTGGAGCAATTGGTATGACGCAGGGATATTTTGGTTTTTCTGCTGCGACGGGAGCTGCAAGCGCAAGACATTCAATCAAAAATGCTAAAGTATACATTGATAAAGTCCCTATTCTTCAAAACAATGTCACCCCTTATGTATGTATGAACCCTGCAACAGGAAACGGTTCTGTTGATTTAACATCATACAATTCTCAATTTGTTAATAATCCAGCAAATTATATTTTCACCTATTATATTTTAGGGAGCTCAACTCCAATTGCGAATCCGACTAATTTCCAGTATACAGGAAACACACTTATTACAGTTGTAATTAAAGATCCATCATCCACACTCTGTGATAATGGTGATGGGGTTATCGAACTTGACCCGTCCCCTTTCACCGTTAATGACGTTACACTAACCGGATGTAATAATAACAATGCCGGGGTCGCTATTTTCGATCTAACTACTGCCAATGTAACTACAGTCCCTAATGTAACAATGCAGTTTTATCCTACAATGAATGACCTCAATGCAGGAACCAATGAAATAACAAATCCTACTAGTTATGCATCCCCTGCGGGAAATGTATTCGTAAAAGTAACCACCCCACAAGGCTGTGTAGATTCTTCAGAAATAACTTTAGACATTTATCCCGTAGTAGAAGTCAGTGACGCTTTATTAAGGTCTTGCCCCATTGAAACAAACCCTTCTACCGCTTCTTTCAATCTTACCGTTGCAGGCGTTACCACTCAAGTAGGGATTACTAAAACTTATTATCCCTCTTTAACTGATGCGATCAATAGTACGAATGAAATTACCAATCCAACAACTTATATTGCACCTAACGGTGTTGCCTACATAAAAGTTACCAATGGAAACGGGTGCTACTCTGTTGCAAAAGTAACACTTGTTGTAATCCCTCCAGTTTATTCGGAAACATTACAGAACAAAACCATTTGTATAGAAGACAAAACAACATTAGATGCAGGTCCGGGATTTGATGCCTATGAATGGAGCACTGGAGAAACCACACAATCTATTTCTAATGTTGGAGTAGGTGTTTATTGGGTAAAGTTAAAAACAGGAGACTGTATATCGACACAAACCGTGCAGATATTCCCTTCAGAGCAACCTGTTATTAATTATGTTGATATCTCCAGTAATACCATCACTGTAAATGTTATAGGCGGAACACCCCCTCATCAGTATTCCATAGATAATATTAATTGGCTGGATTCTAATATATTTAAAAATTTGCCAAGAGGGGAAATACATATTTTCGTTAAGGATGCCTATAATTGTGAGCCTATAGAGATCACCATTACCAATCCAAACCTAATCAATGTGATCACACCTAATGGAGATGGTATTAATGACGTTATAGATTATTCCGCATTAGCCGGAAAACAAAATCTGGAGTTCAGTATTTTTGACCGATATGGAGCAAAAATTCATCATGGAGATAAGACCAATAAATATCGTTGGGACGGAACTACAAACGGAGGAAGAAAAGTTCCGACCGGTAATTACTGGTATTCTATAAACTGGAATGAGAACAACAAACAAAATACAGCACTGAAATATTCCGGATGGATCATGGTAAAAAACAGAGAATAAGCAATAATCAAAGATTTTATCATAAGAACCATTCTTTAGCAGGAATGGTTCTTTTTTTATTCAAAACATAATTTATTCATATTCAATTCTTAAATTTGTTCTATGAATTATTTGGAAGCTTTAAGCAAAAGATATTCTGTGAAAAAGTTCAATTCGGAGATTATTCCTCAGGAAACTCTGCAGAATATTCTCCAATCCGGAAAACTCGCTGCCAGTTCTCAGGGGTTACAGCCCTATAAAATACTGGTGGTAGAAAGTGAGGAAATGAAAAAGAAGCTTACCCCTTCTTTTTATAATCCTTCTCAAATTTCCACGTGTTCACACCTGATTGTTATTGTTTCCAAAAAATCCATTAATGAAAACTATATCAATGGATATTTCAGACATATTTCCAAAGTAAGATGTGTAAACATTGAAAGTCTGGACCCTTTTAAAAGCAGTATCCATCGTCATATGAATGAAAAAAACAGTGACGAAATTTTCCATTGGGCAGAAAAACAATCTTATATTGTCCTAGCTAACCTGATGTACGCTGCTGCTATAGAAAATATAGACACTTGTCCTATGGAAGGGTTCCGCCAAGATTTAATCGAGGAAATATTAGATATTGATTCAGAGACTGAAAAAGTGACCGTAACTCTGGCCTTAGGATACAGATCCGAGGAAGATTCTTTCCAGCACATGAAAAAAGTACGAAAACCGGACGATAAATTGTTCAAATTTATTTAATTTAGACACTTGTCTTAAAGCAAGAATATGATAAAAGCTGATGTTTTAGTGATTGGTTCCGGTATTTCAGGACTTTCTTACGCTATTAAAGTTTCCGAACAATTTCCTGATGCCAAAATAATTATAGTTACCAAATCCGATGAAGATGAAAGTAACACTAAATATGCCCAAGGAGGGTTAGCCGTTGTTACTGACTTTCAAAAAGATAATTTCGAAAAACATATTGAAGACACCATGCGTGCCGGTGACGGGGAAAACAAACGTGATGTAGTAGAAATGGTCGTAAAAGAAGCTCCTGCAAGATTTAATGAGATTGTCGAATGGGGAGCTAATTTTGACATGAAAAACGGAAAATTTGCTCTAGGGCGAGAAGGCGGTCATACGGAAAACAGAATTGTACATCATAAAGATATCACAGGCTTTGAAATAGAAAGAGCATTACTGGAAACAGCCAAAAACAGCTCTAATATTGAAATCCTGGATCACCATTATGTTATCGACATTATTACACAGCATCATGTACCAGGTAAAGAACTAAATGAAGAAAACATTTCTTGCTACGGGGCTTATATATTAGATGAAAAATCTAAAAAAATTAAAAAAATCACCTCAAAAATAACATTGGTTGCCACCGGAGGAGCAGGGCATGTATATAAAAATACAACTAATCCTACAATCGCTACCGGAGACGGAATTGCATTTGTAGCCCGTGCTAAGGGAAAAGTATCCAATATGCAATATTACCAGTTCCACCCTACTGCTTTATACAGCAAAATAGATGGAATGCTATTCCTGATTTCCGAAGCAGTGCGTGGAGACGGAGCTAAACTGAGAACCAAAAGAGGTGAAAAGTTCATGCAAAAATATGACGATCGGGAAGAACTAGCTTCCAGAGATATTGTCGCAAGAGCTATTGATAATGAGATGAAAATTTCAGGAGATGAATTTGTAGGACTTGATTGCCATGAAATGGACCATGAAAGATTTCTGGAACATTTCCCTAATATTTATAAAAAATGTAAAGATGAAGGCATAGATCCCTTCACGCAACTTATTCCCGTTGTTCCTGCCTGCCATTATTTAATGGGAGGAATAGAAATTGATAAAGACGGTCAGTCATCCATTAAAAATCTCTTTGCTGTTGGAGAGTGTACCAATTCCGGACTTCACGGTGCCAACAGACTAGCTTCCAACTCTTTATTGGAAGGACTCGTATTTGGTCATAATGCCGCTATAAAAACCGTTGCATTGCTTAAAGAAAACAATTTCAACTTTAATGACCTTAAGGCTGTTCCCGAATGGGATGAAGAAGGAATGAAAATCATGGATGAAATGGTTATTATCAGCTATCTGAGAAAACAACTCCAGGAAATGATGAGTGACCTTGTAGGAATTGTAAGGAGTAACAAACGTCTTAAAATGGCTTTACAAAAGCATCAGGAAATAGCTGCTGCAGTAAATGAAATTTACCATTACTCTATTTTATCACCCCAACTTTCTGAATTAAGAAACCTAACTACCGTCGCCTATCTTATCATTACTCAATCTATGGAAATGACAGAAAACAAAGGCGCTTTCTATAATAAGGATCTTGCATAAATAATACACAATGAAAAGACCAAGCTACGTAACGGATAAAGCACTTAAAACATTTATAAAATCTGCTCTGGAAGAAGATATCCAGGATGGAGATCATTCTACATTATCTACCATTCCGAAAGATTTACAGCAAAGTGCAAAACTATTAGTAAAACAGGATTGTATCCTTGCCGGTGTAGAGTTGGCAGATTTTATTTTTAAAACCTTTGATAAAAATCTGAAAATAGAGAAATTCATTAAAGACGGTGATGCTGCAAAAGTAGGCGATGTAGCTTTCATTGTAACCGGGAGTGCCAGATCTATATTATCTACGGAAAGACTTCTCCTTAACTGCATGCAGAGAATGAGTGGAATTGCTACTCTTACTCATGAATGGGATGCTAGGCTAGTCGGAACAAAAACCAAACTCCTGGATACCAGAAAAACAACCCCAAATTTCAGAATCTGTGAAAAATGGGCAGTCGCTATTGGAGGAGGGACCAATCACAGGTATGGGCTTTATGACATGATCATGCTTAAAGACAATCATATTGATTATAACGGAAGCATTACAAATGCAGTAAAAATGGCTAAGGATTATATTAAGAAAAATAAGAAGAAACTTAAAATAGAGGTAGAAACCAGAAATCTTGATGAAGTACAGGAAGCCATTAAAGCCAAAGTAGACAGAATTATGCTGGATAATATGGATATAAACACGATGAAACAGGCTGTAGATCTTATCAATGGAGCATGCGAAACTGAAGCATCCGGCGGAATTACAAGAGATATGTTAAAAGAAATTGCAACCACAGGTGTTACTTATATTTCTGCAGGAGCTCTTACACATTCTGCTGAGAATATTGATTTAAGCCTCAAAGCAGTGAAATAACATTTATATTTTTAATAAAAAAAGAACATTATTATTAAAAATTAAATATCATGATTTTTTTCATACCAAAACATCAAAATCAACAATACACCTGATTATCAGTGATTTAAACATTATTAAGATTGAGTAAAAATTAACATATAGTTAATAATAGTTAAATTTTATTTACCGACTTTTGCAGAAATTTAAATCTAACTATTATTTACGATTATGAAATTAATCAACAAATCAATACTGACTGTAGCTATTACATTATCTACGGCTAGTGTTTATTACGCTCAACAGACTCAGGACACTGTTAAGTCAACAAGGTCCAAAGACATTGAAGAGGTAATTTTACAGGGTGTGACTGATATCGCTAAAGATAGAAAAACACCAGTTGCTGTTTCTACTATTAAAGCAGCGCAAATTATAGAGAGATTAGGGAATCAGGAACTTCCTGAAATTCTAAACACAACTCCTTCTGTATATGCTACTAAATCAGGAGGTGGTTTTGGAGACGGAGGAATTACCATGAGAGGTTTTGAATCCAGAAACATTGCAGTAATGGTAAACGGTATGCCTGTAAATGATATGGAAGGCGGTACGGTTTATTTTTCTAACTGGACAGGTTTATCAGATGTTACGAGTACTTTACAGGTACAAAGAGGTTTAGGTTCTTCTAAACTGGCTATTGCTTCTGTAGGGGGAACAATTAACTTCCTTACCCGTTCAGCTGATATGAAAAAAGGAGGAGTTATAAGATTAGGGGTTGGTAATGATGATTACTTAAAAACCTCTTTCGCCTATAACACCGGTAAATCACAAGACGGATGGTCTTCATCCATCTTAATGAGCAGACAGGCAGGAGGTACCTATATCGAAAATACTAATTATGAATCTTATGCATACTATTTTGCATTGGGATGGGAACCAAACAAAAAGCATAATTTCCAGTTCACTTTAACATCTGCTCCTCAATGGCACGACCAGAGAACTTATTCTCCGACTATTGCCAATTATATTAAATATAACCCGGATCAAGACGGAACTCCATACAGACAATATAATTCTGATTACGGTTATTATACCAATGCTGAAGGAAGAAAAGTGGCATTAGCTAACAGATCTAACTACTATGCTAAGCCGGTAATGATGCTGAACTGGGATTGGAATATGAATGAAAAGTCTAAATTGAGTACCGTTTTATACATGTCTAATGGTAGAGGGGGTGGTACAGGAGACCTTGGAAGAGTTGGAGGTAAAGGCTTAACAGGTTATTATGACAGCATGGGACACTTCAATTATGATGCTGTTTTTGCAGCTAACCAAGCCGTTGACGTGAATGCCGCAGCTGCAGGAAGCACTCTAATTCGTAGAGCAAGTATTAACTCTCACAACTGGTATGGCATTTTAGCTAACTTCCAACACAAAATCAATGATAACTGGAGCTTCTCCGTAGGGACTGATGACAGATATTATTATGGATATCACTATCAGGTTGTATCCGATTTATATGGTGCAGCAGGATATAAAGATAGTAACAACAAAAACATTGCTCCAAACGTTGTAAGCAAAGTTTTTGATTACAAACAACTGTCATGGAATCCATTCGGTGGAAAAACTACAGATCTAGCTAATCAGATTGGGTACAGCAACGATGGAGAAGTTCTATGGTACAGTGGATTCGGACAACTTGAATATTCTAATGAAAAACTATCAGCATTTGTACAGGGATCAATTTCTAACCAGGCTTACCAAAGAATTGACAACTTTGTAATTGATGGAGTAACAGTTCAGCAAGGGCAGGTGGTTAACAGAAAAACAGGGTTTAAGAATCTTTTCGGATACAATGTTAAGGGAGGAGCTAACTATAACATCGATGAGCATAACAATGTTTTTGCCAATATCGGTTACTATAGCAAGCAGCCTTTCATGAATGCGGTATATCCAAGTAATCAACAGGTTCTTAATCCTACCTTGACTAACGAAAAAATCTTCTCAGCTGAAGTTGGATATGGATTCAGATCTTCTAAATTGAATGCAAATGTGAACCTTTACAGAACCGAATGGAAAGACAGATGGCTAAGAAGAACAATGCAGTTTGATATTACTGACGCAACAGGAGCGACTAGCACTATTAACGGATATGCTGAAATCAACGGTATCACTCAGGTTCACATGGGTGTAGAAGTTGATGCTACTTATAAGCCTGTACAGTTCTTAGAATTTCAAGGAATGTTCTCTTGGGGAGATTATAAATATAAAGGAAATGCCAGCGGAACTACATTTGATGACAACAATAACCCAATAAATGTTGTCGGTAACACCAATACTACCACCCTTTATTTAGATGGAGTAAAAGTTGGAGGATCCAGCAGTAACAGTATTCCTCAAATGACCGCATCCTTGGGAGCTACTGTAAAACCAGTTAAAGACCTTAGTATTTATGGTACCTGGAGATATGTAGGAAAATTATATTCATCTATTGATGTTCAGTCTTTCTCTTCACCTACATCTAAAGGAGCATTACAATTACCTGACTTCAATTTATTTGATATAGGTGTTTCTTATAAAATAAGATTAAACAATACTTCTCAATTCTTTACAATTGGAGCAAATGTTTACAACTTATTTAATACTACTTATATTTCTGACGGAGCAACAAGTGTACATGCAAAAACGCAAGATGCTTTTAACAGTCAGCAAGAGTATGAAGCATATCAGGCTACCTTATATAAAGGTATAGACCCTTCAAACCGAGTATATTTTGGATTTGGAACAACATGGTCTGCCAACCTATCATTCAACTTCTAATCATTTAGAATTTTATAATATAAATCCCGGTTTTATCGCCGGGATTTTTTATTATATTTGTGTCTGAGAAAAAAGAAAAAATAGATTATGGATTTTTACAATATTTTGCTTAATGCACACAAAGGATTTGGATATTTGGAGCTGCTTTTGGTTGCCTTATTCGTTATTGCTTTACTGGCTACTATGTTTGGATACAGTGGCAAAGTGAATAATTTTTTAAAGAAAACTACTCTTTTCACAATGATCTTTTTTCATATCCAGTTTTTGGTTGGGATCGTTATGTTGATTATTAATTTTACAAAAGGTATGAATATGGGGGCCGTTATGAAAAATGCGGATTTAAGATTCCAGTTTGTAGAGCATCCGTTTTCTATGTTGATTGCCGCAGTACTATTAACCATTATCAATAAAAAAGTAAAATCTAACGATACCATTTCTATGGGGGTTGTTATTATGGGGCTTATAGCCGTTGGTTTATTTGCATTCGCGTTTCCATGGACAAGGGTCTTTGGGGCATAATATATTAATTAAATTATTTTAAACACTCAAATGAAAGTAGCTGTAGTAGGATCAACCGGAATGGTTGGACAAGTTATGCTTAAAGTTTTGGAAGAAAGAAACTTCCCTGTAACAGAATTAATTCCGGTTGCATCCGAGAAATCTATTGGTAAGAAGGTGAAGTATAAACAGAAGGAGTACACTATTGTAAGCATGAATGACGCTATTGCAGCCAAACCTGATATTGCTATCTTCTCAGCGGGGGGATCTACCTCTCTGGAGTTTGCACCTAAATTTGCAGAAGTAGGAACCACTGTCATTGATAATTCTTCAGCCTGGAGAATGGATCCTGATAAAAAATTAGTAGTTCCGGAAATCAATGCAGACGTCTTAACTCCTGAAGATAAGATCATTGCCAACCCAAACTGTTCTACTATTCAATTAGTAATGGTTTTAGGACCTCTTAATAAGAAGTATGATCTGAAAAGAGTGGTTGTTTCCACTTATCAGTCGGTGACAGGAACAGGAAAAGCTGCTGTAGATCAATTAAATGCTGAAATTGAAGATAAAAAGGATGTAGCAAAAGTATATCCTTACGAAATCTTCAAAAATGCTCTGCCACATTGTGATGTTTTTGCAGAAGACGATTATACAAAAGAAGAAATCAAATTAATGAAAGAGCCTAAAAAGATTTTGGGTGACGATACATTTAACCTTACAGCAACAGCTGTGAGAGTACCGGTACAGGGTGGACATTCCGAGAGTGTAAACATAGAATTCGAAAATGAGTTTGATTTGGATGAAGTAAGAAAAATCCTTTCCGAAACTCCAGGAGTTGTCGTTATGGATGATGTGAAAAACAATCAATATCCGATGCCTTTATATTCTGAAGGTAAGGATGAAGTTTTCGTGGGAAGGATCAGAAGGGATCTCTCCCAGCCCAAAACACTCAATCTCTGGATTGTAGCAGACAACCTGCGAAAAGGAGCTGCCACCAACGCAGTACAGATCGCAGAATACTTGGCACAAAAAAACTTAGTATAAACTAACAAAAATAAAAAAGAGTCTCAAATTGAGATTCTTTTTTTTATCAAACTATGAAAGATCATTCAAATAACAACAACATCAACAAAATAGGTTTTCAAAAAATTATAGCTGTTTTTGGAGTTATTTTGTTTATAGGAAAAATCATAGCATGGAAGCTTACGAATTCCGATGCTGTATTCTCGGATGCTATGGAAAGCATCGTTAATGTAATTAGTGCATTTATGGGGCTTTATTCACTGTATCTTGCGGCTAAACCCAAAGATGAAGACCATCCTTACGGACATGGAAAGGTAGAATTTGTAACTTCAGGGATAGAAGGAGCACTGATTGCTATTGCGGGGATTATGATCATTTATGAGGGGATTAACAGCTTAATTGTAGGCAAAGTATTGAGCAAATTAGACCTAGGAATCTGGATTATTACAGCTACAGCCATTATAAACTATTTATTGGGGTACATTTCCATTAAAAAAGGTAAAGCCGAAAATTCATTAGTCTTAATATCTTCCGGTAAACATTTACAATCTGATACTATTACTACTATCGGTGTAGTTTTAAGTTTAATCATTGTTTATTTCACCAAAATCTACTGGATAGATTCCGTAGTAGCCCTGATCTTCGGAGGGTATATTATTTTTGTAGGATATAAAATCGTCCGCAAATCTCTCAGCGGGATTATGGACGAGCAGGACCCTGAGATTCTTAATAAAATCATTGAAGTTCTTGAAGCCAACAGGAAAACAGAATGGATTGACATTCATAATATGAAAATCCAGCAATTCGGTTCTTCCCTTCATATCGATGCTCATATTACACTTCCATGGTACTATAGTTTGCGGGATGCTCATAAAGAAATGGAAAATGTCATTCTTCTATTGGTAGAAAATATCGACCGTAATATTGAATTTAATTTTCATATGGATGACTGTAAGCCATTTTCCTGTCCTGTCTGTCAAATCATGGACTGCCCTGTAAGAGAAAGGGAATTTGTAAAGAGAGTGACATGGACCGCTGAAAATGTCACCAATCTAAAGAAACATACTGCAAATTAGCTTTTGTTCACAAGAACCTGTTTTCTATAGTAAAACATAGGGACAATAAGCAAAAGGATTAATGGCTGTATCACAAATCTTCTCATATAAAAAGAGAAAAGATACCCTACTTCAAACTTATCATGAATACAATAGAGATAAATAGGAAAAGTAATTGCAAAAACAATAATAATCAATAAGCCTCCCTGGATGGTCCACTGCTTATTTCTAAACAGGCAGTGAATAATAAGACATGAAAAAAACAGATTCAAAATAAATCTGAAAAGATGTCCTATGATAAGCGGCCCCCAACTGAAGGCGGGAAAAGGAATATCCTTATTAGCCACATGAAAATAATCAAGGAAGGGATCATAAAAAATTTTGTCCTCCATTATACGAACAGCCACCAGGCCAACAATCCCCATTATAACCAGAAACCAATTAAGAATCTTCATTTTTTAAAGCAAAAAATTTAATCCATACCAGCCAAAGAATGACTACCGTTCCATAGATGACGGCAGGAAAAATAAAGTCATGAAACATTTTACTGTATTCTCTGTAATCGGCAACCACAATATTGAGCCCCACGATTCGTAAAACATTCATTACATAGAGTAAGACAATCCCTACAAAGGCAAAAATAAATGTTTTTGCTCCTTTATAAAAAGCCAAAATAAAAGCCAGAAACAGGATCATCACTGAAATCGCATTACATCCCTCCACCATTCTTGACACATAGTCGGTTTTCACATAAAACCAAACTTGCTCTTTAGCCGGATCATTATAAAGCTGAGTGGGATACCCCAAAGCATTTTGAATATGCTTTACCTGCTCAGCGATCATTTTGGAGAAAGGGTCTAACCCAACTTCCCTGAAGCTGTTCAAATAAAACTGGTAAGCAAAAAGCAAAATGAGATAAACAATAATAAATCTCAATAAAATGCCTAAAACGGGTTTAAAATCCTTTAGCATAATGCAAAGATAGAAATTAGCGGGCAATTTACTATATTTGTTTTCTACTATGAATTCCGAAAAAGCAAAAATATTTTTTGAAAATTATATAGGCGGACCTTCCTCCGAGTTCGTCACGTTAGCTCAAAGTGGATCTTCGAGGGTTAATTTTTCAGCAAAAAACGAAAATCAAAGATATATAATAACCTATAATGAGAATATCCAGGAAAACAAAAGTTTTTTTTATTTCTCTGAAATATTTTCCCACCTTAAGTTAAACACCCCCCATATTCTTTTAATATCCCCTGACCAGAGGATTTATATTCAGGAATTTTTAGGAGACTATACCCTTTCTGAAATAATTTCCAAGGAAGGACTTTCACAGCGCGTCATAAAACTGGTAAAGCAAACACTGGAAAAACTTTTCCAATTACAGACTAAAACAAAAGGAAAGATCGATTATAATAGGACTTTTGAGTATAAAATCTATGATGATCTTCCGATAACACATGATCTTTATTACTTCAAAAATTTTGTTGCTGACGTTTTAGAAATAGAATATCATAAATCTGCTCTATTAAAAGAGTTCAAAAAATTGGTTTCTTTAATTGAAGCAATCGAACCTAAAGGATTAATGATCAGAGATTTTCAATCAAGAAATATTTTAGTTAACAAAGATAATGAAGTAGCCTTCATTGATTATCAGGCTGCTATGAAAGGTCCTCTGATATATGATGTCATCTCCTTTCTTTTTCAGGCTAAAGCTAATTTTCCGAAGACTTTTACCCAAGAAATGCTGGATTTCTATATTCATCAGTTTGAGGAGCCGGAAACCAGAGTACAGCTTAAAGATGCAGTAGAACCTATCCAATTAATGAGATTTCTACAGGTTTTAGGTGCTTACGGCTTCAGGGGATTGATCCAGAGAAAGTCTCATTTTATTTCAAGCATAGAAAAAGGAATAGAAAATATCACAGATTTTGCTAAAAACTGGAAAGCCATTCAGGATTTTCCTGAATTGGAAAAAGTCATATTACAACTGGAAACACAAAAAATAAAACAAAAAATTAATGATATCATTCATCATTAATATTAAAAAATTAATTCGTATGCTACATATTGATATACATAGCTTTTCTTACAAAAAAGGAGGTATTCCTAAAGATGAAACAGGAAATGGAGGTGGTTTTACATTTGACTGCCGTGGAATACTTAATCCGGGAAGAATAGAGGAATATAAATCCCAGACCGGAAAAGACATTGGGGTTCAGGAGTTTTTAGAAACCAAAACTGAAATGCCCAAATTTATAGAGCTGGTAAAAAACATTATTTCCATTAATATAGATAATTATCTTGAACGAGGATTCGAAAACCTTCAGATAAGTTTCGGATGTACAGGCGGACAGCATAGGTCTGTATATTCAGCAGAAAAAATTGCTGAGTTCATTTTACAGCAATATCCAATAGGAATAGAAATTAAACTGACACACGACGAACAACCTCAACTCAATTAATTGATGAAGGCTCTTATTTTTGCTGCAGGAAAGGGCACCCGCCTTAAACCTTTTACTGACCACCATCCTAAAGCCCTAGCCTTAGTGAATGGCATTTCACTTTTAGAAAGAAATATTCTTTACCTTAAAAGTTTTGGAATTAATGATTTTGTAATAAACATCCATCATTTTGGAGAACAAATTTTAGAATTTCTTAAAAAAAACAACAATTTCAATTGTAATATTGAGATTTCCGATGAGACGAATGAACTATTGGAAACCGGAGGTGGTTTAATTTTTGCTAGAAGATTCCTTGACCATGGAGAAGATTTTTTAATCATGAATGCTGATATTCTAACAACATTAAATATTAATGATCTTGTTAAATATCATAAAAAGATTAAAGATTTTGCTACTTTAGCGGTTTCAGACAGAGAAAGTTCAAGAAAGTTACTTTTTAATGAAGAAATGGTTTTAAGAGGTTGGCTGAATGTACAGACAGGAGAACAGAGGCTTGCAGAATTTAACAGAGGTTTTAAATCACTAGCTTTCAGCGGGGTACACTGTATCAATCCAACTATCTTTGAAAAGATTAAAAGAACTGGTAAATTTTCAGTTATGGAAGAGTATCTGGACTTAATGCAAACCGAACATATACATGGCTTTTTGCATGACAGTATTTTAGTAGATGTAGGGAAACCAGAGTCTGTTAAAATAGCTGAAAAATATTTTAAATAATTTACGATGAAAATTGATGGAATGAAGGATGAAAGTTTAATTAATCCTGACTTAGATATTAACGAGACAAAATTACATAACAGCTTCAGACAGAAAACCTGGGACGAAACCATTACTAAAGACAGCTGGATGGTGTTCAAGATAATGGCAGAATTTGTAGATGGCTATGAGAAATTAGCTAAGATAGGACCATGTGTTTCTATTTTCGGTTCTGCAAGATTAAAGCCTGAAAGTAAATATTATAAAATGGCGGTTGATATTGCAGAGAAAATTACCAAAATAGGATTTGGAATTATTACAGGCGGTGGTCCCGGAATTATGGAAGCCGGAAATAAAGGAGCGTTTAATGCAGAGGGAAAATCAATAGGACTCAATATCGACCTTCCTTTTGAACAGCATTTCAACCCTTATATCAACAAATCTTATTCTATGAACTTCGATTACTTTTTTGTAAGAAAAGTAATGTTTGTAAAATATTCACAAGGTTTTATTGTAATGCCGGGTGGATTTGGAACACTGGATGAACTTACAGAAGCGATGACCTTAATTCAGACCAATAAGATCGGAAGATTCCCTATTGTCCTGGTAGGTTCTGAATTTTGGGGAGGTTTATTAGACTGGTTTAAGACTTCTTTATTAAAAGAAGGAATGATCGCAGAAGATGATTTAAATCTTTATAGAGTAGTAGATACTGCTGATGAGGCTGTAGCACACATCAAAGCTTTTTATGATAAATATTCTGTAAATGTGAACTTTTAGTTGGCATATTATTTGTGACCTATAAAATGAAGAAACATGATTGTAAATCTATTAACTAAGATGAAAAAACTTTTATATATATCAGGAATTTTAACATTTTTTGTGTTAACAAGTTTTATGTATGTAAACTTTTTCTCTTCAATGACAAAGGTGGATTATATTGATGGAAGTAAGACTTTGAAGTTTACCACAAAGATGAATACAAGCCATATTTCCGATGCTATAAAAATTAATCCTAATACAGCAGGATTTGAAGCAGAGGTAAAAAAATATGTAAATAATAATTTTGATGTGTATGTCAATGGCTCTCCAAAAACGATCACCTTTACAGGAAGTCAGGTAAGTGGAGAAACAGTATGGGTATATTTCGAAACTAATGGTGTTTCGGAAATCAATACCCTGAAAATAAAAAACACCATTCTTCTAAGCTCTTTTCCTAAACAGATTAATCTTGTTAATATAGCTTATAAAGGAAATCAGAAAACAATGAATTTCCAAAGAGGAAAAGAAGTAAATGAAGTATCTTTTTAAAATTTTGACCCTTAATAATAAAGCCACTCTTAGTGGTTTTTTTGATTCCATATAGTTTATTCATTTTTCATCCAATAAACCACTGGAACTTCTTTTAAAATAGCCCAGTGCTTATTCACAACGTATACCGTTCAGATTAGCTCCCCATCTGCCAGTTATCCATATTTGATAAGAACCATTATAGACCCCCAGGATACCATAAATATCTCCTCTGCCCCCATCTACATTATTTCCTGCAAAAGATGCATAATTACTAGTCCTGAGCAAAATATAATTTCCGCTACAGTCCATTAAAGTACGGTTCGTAGTGGAATTATTGGAAACATAAGGTTGGCCTAAGTCAGATTCAATAAACTGTAAATTCCTTATTTTAATCCATCTTCCTACATCCGACATAGTAAGTTGATCAATTTTTATCTCTGTAGGAACGACTGCTCTGGACGGCTGGTTGGTATCAAAAAAACTTTTATACATATCAGCTTCCTCAATTCTTCCAAACTGCAAACTACCTCCCAAAGTATATAATGCGCCCAGTTGGATTTCACCACTTACACTTCTAATATATAAACCTTTCAATTTTATATAAATATCCTTTCCTACCCGGAAACGGTTATCCTGAAACAGATTAAGTTTATTTATATTGACTTTTATACCCCCGGATACATCTTCTGCATAGATGTATTTATATAAATTTCCGGTTTCATCATTGGCAGTAACCTGCACTTTACAGTAAAAATCACCTGTAATCTGGCTCCAGTTTTCTCCTGAATACATCTGCTTTACCTCAGCAATAGTTTTTAGAACTAATCCAGCCTCGCTGAATCGGCAAGGATCTGCAGCAATACCATCTAATCTGGGAAAATCATTCATTTCCAGGTCTGCCACTCTGTTGATATACATCTGATAAGTAGAATTGTATTTGCTGTATACTCCGATAATTTTTCCATTTCCGGCTGGTAATATCCGGTTGGCAAAAGAAGCATATCCACTATTCCTTACAACCCTTGCCGTATTCGTGCTAGCATCTCTTATCTTTCTGTCTGCAGATAGTCCATTGGGAGCAAAATTGGTACATAAAACCTTGTTTTCAAATTCCGCATGTTCCACCTGAATCAGACATCCAAGATACTGATCATTTGCCGAGATCATTTGCGCAAGTGTCATTATTTTAGGAATAATTTTTCCCCGAACCTCACACGACCTGAAAACGTGATTAGGAATTTCTTTCTCCAAAATCCTCGAGACAGAATTTGCTGATGTTTCTTTTCCCAGCTTCATTCCTAGCTGAACTACTCCCCCATAAGAACCTACTGCCAGCCCATTTAGTTTAATATAAATTTTATAACCTTGGGGAAAGCGTGTATATAAACTGACTCCATCCACACTAATAGCAAAACCTTGAGTAGGATTTTCCACGGCATCCTGAATATATATGGTTTTGTAAATATTGCCTGTCTCATCAGTGGAAGAAACATACCCCTGAATATACAAATCATCACTGGTATCATCAGGAGTTACATCCACAGGAAAAACATATGCCTCTTTACTAGGGTTATTTAATGTATACTTTTCTTTGATCTCCTTAAGAGTAATATTGGCTTGAAAATCTGAAACGCAATGATATCCGTCAAGATCCGGTTCATTATATTTATCATCCTGTACACATCCTATTATACAGAAAAATGCAGACAATAATAGAATATGGATATATATAAATTTATTCTTTTTCATGTTTAAAATCTTAAGTATATATTAGAAAAGAAAGTGGTCCCTCTGTCATACCAGAGCTTAGGTCCAAATGCCGGATAAGTTTTTCGAAAATCATCCAGCATATTAAGGAAGTTAACATTCCGTCCCTGCTCAAATCCACCGGTTACATATTCTCTGTTGTTAAGAATGTTATTAACCGAAACACTGATCCCCATTCTGTATTTTCCCAGGAGAAACGATTTCCCGACATTTGCATTCAGCATAAACTGATCATCAAATTTCTTTTGAGCTGTAAGCTGATGGATAAGTTCGGGTGTTGCTTCTTCGTAAGGGTGCCCCGTAGACTGATCAATGTACATATAAGGTGTTTTATTGAGAGCAGAAATATCCAGATACTGATCCATCAGATAATTGGCTGAAGCACCAATCCACCAGTATCGGGGTGAATTGTATTTTAATCCTAAAGAAAATGCTTTTTGAGGAGTCCCAGCCACTTTATAATTTTTTATGTGAGCAGTTCCCCAAATATCAGTTCCCCGGAATCCGTTGAGATCATCAAAAGTGGAGACTTCAGGGTTATTGGTATATTTATATTCTCCTACACTTGCTGCCCCAAGAATATTCAGACTTGATGTAATTCTCAAATCTACTCCAAGCTCCACTCCTGCATATTGTTTATTGACTCCACTCATCGCTTCATTTACCAAAGTACTTAGTGTATTTCCCAAAGAAGTATCTGCAACATCTACATAATATCTGGCAATCTCAGTAGCATCATGAATTGTTGTATAATAACCTGACAGTCTTAATTTCAAAATCTGCCCTCTCATTATATAGTTTAGGTCATTAGAACTGATCATTTGATTATTAATGCCGAGAGTAGTAAAATCTGCTACCCTTGGATTAATATAAATCTCATTTAGTGTAGGAACAAGACTAAAAAAAGCTCCATTATAGACAATAAAGTTTTTTCCATTAATTTTATAGGTTATCTGTCCTTTTATTCCTGCGTTCCAGGCATTATAAACCCTACTCTTTCCCTTAGAATTATCCTGAAATCCAATAATACCACTACGGTAATCCCCATTTCTGTGGGAACCTGAATGAGAAGAAAATATAGAGGTTGTTATATTCCATTGTCTCAAATCCAGTTCCGATGAAATATTAAGAGTATACTGATCTCTTCTCAATTGGTAGGAATATTGAGTTCGGTCTCCTTTTCTTACTTCAATATTTGAGTCATCAATATTGTAGGGAATATCATTATTAAAGGCATTAAGATTATACGCAAAACCTGCTCCTAATAAATCTTTAACTCTTCTGAAATTATCGGATAAATGATATTGATAATTAAAGTTGATATTCACTTTCCAGTTATCATGAAGCATCGTATCAAAGTGAGAGTTGAAATTAAAAGTCCTGTTTTTGTTAACGTCTTCAACTACGGTATAAACAGCTCCTCTTTTGGATCCATCCATATACGTCTGATTAAGATAGTTAGCATTATACAAAGAAGACCAGTCTATCTGAGATTGCAGTCTGAATTCATCTTCTGTCAAGACTCCATAGCTTGGCATTTTCCTGTAATAGGTAGGATTTGGGTCTGATGCGTGAAACCAGTCCAACCGGCTTCTTCCATCACTTCCCCACTGATAGGATAATGTATTCACCAAACTGGAACTTCTCCCTATTTTCAGATAATCTGTAAGTTGGAAAATCGGTTCAAAAGCTTTTCTAATTCTGGAATTTCTCTTTTCACCATTATACCAACCCCAATAGGAATTGTAATTTTTCCCCATAATATCATAAACTTCTTGAGTATTTGGCGAATTGGATGCTCTGTACGTGGATGTACCAAATCCTGTCAGATTGACTGAATGTCTGTTGCTGAATTTCTTTTCAATTGATCCAAAGTAAGCATAAGAGTCCTGATATACTCCATCAATGATTCCTCTGTCTCCCCATCTTCTGCTTCCGGAAAAAGTAAAAGCCCATCCTTTTTTTGAAAGCCCGGAAGAATAAGTAGCCAAGAAACGGTGCAGATAACTCCTGTTTGTAAATGAGTAAGTCAGAGAAGATTGTTTTCTATAATAAGAAGCTCTGGTATTATAATATACAACTCCGCCCAGATTTCCAAAAGTATATTCAGAAGGAGTGATATTCTCTACATTTTCATAAGCATATCTGGTGACATCATTAAGTCCCGCCCAATTACTAAAATCAGGTCTTCCATTATCATTTTCAGTCATAGAAACTCCGTTGAAAAGTACTTCAGTAAATCTGTTATCCATACCTCTAGGCCTGAACCAGTATGCACCCAGCTCAAATGCTGATAAATTTTGGAATGTATCTCTTCCTGAACTTAAAAGCCCCACGGTTGGCTGCATATTGGAACCTTCTTCTATATCATTTACAGTATCGTCAATCGTTACTACACCTGCTTCCGATCCGGGATTATAATTAAGAATTACAGCCCCCAAATCTTTTCTTTTTTCATCCGCTATAATATCGAAGACTAGATTTTTAGCTTCATAATCAGGCTTTGCCAGTTTGATCAGATAATGTCCCGGCAGCAAATCTACAAATTGAAAATATCCAATCAGATCTGTAGTGATATCTTCATCAGATTGAGTTAGATGAACTTCTGTTTTCCCTAAGGGTTTGCCTTTTGAATCTTTTACGTAGCCATACACTGTAGTCTGTGCAAAATAGTATGAGGCAGGCAATAAAGTACACAAAGAGATTAAGGATAATTTTTTAACCATAATAATTTTTTGACACATTTGTTGTTTTCTTACGGCTAAATTTAGAATTATATTCACTTAGTAGTGATAATTATACAAGATTTTGTTATTAATTTTTATTAACACAAAACACAATTCAGAATAATATCCAACACAACAAACACCACATTAAAGTATTTTAATAACAACTTTAAGATATAATGATTAATTTCAATCAATCTAAATCACAAATAATGAAAAAAAAACTCACTACTCTCCTGATATTTAGCTTCGGGATTTATTTTTCACAACAAAGACAAGTTAAGCGGGCTGCGATTGCTTTTCTGAATGTAGAAAATCTTTGGGATACCATCCCTTCTGCTGATTATATTGATGGAACCCTACCCATATCCCATCCAAAATTTCACAGGAGTGTTCCAATTGATTCCCTTCCTTATCTTGAGACCACCGAAAATTATAAAGGTGAATGGAGCGATGAACTTCTTCTTAATAAAAAGGTGGTTCGAAAACAATCTATGAAAGATGATTTTACCCCCAATGGACCCAAAAGATGGAATACCCAGTTCTATCAGAAAAAGTTATCCAATGAGGCTAAAGTAATATCTGAATTAGGACAACAGTACACCAATGATACTCCTGTTATTTGCGGACTTATAGAAATAGAAAACCGAAAGGTCATCGAAGACCTCATCAGACAGCCTGCCCTCATAAAAAATAATTATGGAATTGTCCATTATAATTCTTATGATTCCCGGGGAATGGATGTAGGTATAATTTACCAGAAAAACAGATTTTCTGTCCTTGATTCTTACAAAAAGGAAATCAAAATATATGGAGAAAACGGAAGAAGAGAATATACAAGGGATATCCTTGTTGTCATTGGGATATTGGATGAAGAAAAAATTGCTGTTTTTATGAACCACTGGCCTTCCAGAAAGGGTGGTGAAACTGCTTCTCAAGCCAAAAGAAACGTTGCCGCCAGTATACTAAAAAGCGAAATGGATAAAATTATTTCAGAGAATCCCGGTATTAAAACGATTTCTATGGGAGATTATAATGATGATCCTGTAAGCCCCAGTTTAAAAAAACATCTTGGAGCTGTAGGAGATCCTCTTCAGCTTTCTTCTCAATATCCTTATTATAATTTAATGACCAAGTTATATAAATCCGGAGTCGCTTCTTTAGCCTATAAAGATGCTCCCAATCTTTTTGATCAGATTATTGTATCAGGAAATTTATATTCCATGGAAAAATTCACCCCAATGTATTCCATTTATAAAATAGAAATTTATGCTCCTCCATATTTAATCAATAAAGAAGGACCATATAAGGGATATCCTTTCCGTTCCTGGGATGGTGACAGATTTACTGGTGGATATAGTGACCACTTTCCCGCTGTATTGGTAATTCAGAAAGAATATAAGAAAAAATAAAAAAGGCATCCTTCTTGAAGCATATCATAAAACTGAAGATTATGAGAAATTTAATTGTATTCTTATTGCTTATATGTATTCCTTGGAGCTGTTCATCTCAAACAATTCCAACGAAGGATAAAGATCACGCCGAAATGAAGCCCTCTAAAAATGAAGATGGTGAGTGGGATATTACGGTTTTGGATCCTCAATATGATTATTTCATCAATGCAATTGCAAAACCTATGAGTCAATATTCGGAATCTTATCTCAAAAACAGGAATGCTATTTTAGTTAGTGAATGGAACTCTTATTATTTCTCAGGGAAATACAGAAATATTATAGAATCCTCCATTTCATATGATACCCGGGAAAATTATGGATTAAAATTTGAATATAAGCTTTATCAGGTATTTGCCTATGTAAGCTGGAAATACGGACTTACAATGAACGGACTTTCTGCGAGTGATACTTATAGAGGCCGATAAATAAAGAAGCTGGGAAAATTCCCAGCTTCTTTATTTATGTATTGAAATTATTATTTGTTAAATAATTCTTCTACTTTATCCCAGTTTACTACTGAGAAAAATGCTGATACATAATCAGGTCTTCTGTTCTGATAGTTTAAGTAATAAGCATGCTCCCAAACATCAAGTCCTAAAACAGGTGTTCCTTTTACATCTGCTACAGGCATTAATGGATTATCCTGATTCGGAGTTGAAGAAACAACTACTGAACCGTCAGCATTTTTCACCAACCATGCCCACCCGGAACCAAATCTTGTTTTAGCGGCTTCAGAGAAATCAGTTTTAAATTTTTCAAACCCTCCGTAATTTTCAATAGCAGTCTTTACATTTCCTACAGGTTCTTTACTTCCTCCGGGAGTCAAAATTTCCCAAAATAAAGTATGGTTGAAATGTCCTCCTCCATTATTTCTTACAGCCGGTTTATCTGTTCCTGTTTTGCAAACTTCTTCAATTGATTTTCCTTCTAAATCAGTTCCTTCAATCGCTTTATTTAAATTATCTACATAAGCCTGGTGATGTTTTGTATGGTGGATTTCCATTGTTTTAGCATCAATAGTTGGCTCTAATGCATCATAAGCATATCCTAGTTTTGGCAATTCAAATGACATAATTTCTTAAGTTTTTAATGTTAATACTCAAATTTAGCCAATAATTACCCTATAATCAAAAATTGAGGATTACTTTAATAAATCTTTAACATTGATATATGAGATTTAAAAAACCCTCATAGAAACACAAAAAGCATAGATATGAATCTATGCTTTCCATTTAACAACGTTAAATTAATTTATTTATTCATTGACATCAAAAATTCTTCATTATTTAAAGTTCTCTTGATATTTTTATCTACAAATTCCATAGCCTCTACAGGGTTCATTTCAGAAAGATATTTTCTTAAAATCCACATTCTTTGGGAAGTAACCTCATCCAGCAGGAGATCATCTCTACGGGTACTGGAAGAAACCAGATCAATAGCAGGATAAATTCTCCTATTCGCGATCTTTCTGTCTAACTGAAGTTCCATGTTCCCGGTTCCTTTGAACTCTTCAAAGATTACCTCATCCATTTTGGAACCTGTGTCAATAAGTGCCGTAGCAATAATCGTTAAAGAACCTCCTCCTTCAATTTTTCTTGCCGCTCCAAAGAATCTTTTAGGCTTATGTAGTGCATTGGCATCTACCCCTCCGGAAAGTACTTTTCCAGAAGCCGGAGTTACTGTATTGTATGCTCTTGCCAATCTTGTAATAGAATCTAATAAAATAACTACATCATGGCCACATTCTACCATTCTCTGAGCTTTTGCCAAAACAAGATTGGCTACTTTAACGTGTTTTTCAGCAGCTTCATCGAAGGTAGATGCAATAACTTCTGCATTTACACTTCTTTCCATATCCGTAACCTCTTCAGGGCGCTCATCAATCAGTAATACCATCATGTATACTTCAGGATGATTAGCCGCAATAGAATTGGCTATATCTTTCAGTAACATAGTTTTACCTGTTTTAGGCTGTGCTACAATCATTGCTCTCTGTCCTTTTCCTATGGGAGCAAAAAGATCTACAATTCTTGTGGAAATAGTAGAATTATTTCCTGCCAGATTAAATTTCTCTTCTGGAAATAATGGAGTTAAATATTCGAATGCTACTCTATCTTTAATAAAAGCAAGATCTCGCCCGTTTACTTCTGTCGGTTTTAAAAGTGAAAAATACTTTTCTCCTTCTTTTGGAAGCCTTACAATTCCTTTAACGGTATCCCCTGTTTTCAATCCGAAATTTCTGATCTGTGCGGTAGATACATACACATCATCTGGAGAGGATATATAACTGAAGTCCGAAGAACGTAAAAAACCGTAATTATCAGGTAAAATCTCTAAAACCCCTTCAATACTTACCATTCCATCGAAGTTGAATTCTTTTTTAGAATCCTGCTCTTCATGCTTTTCAGCATTTCTATTCTGATTATGGTTGTGATTTTGATTCTGATTTTTGTGATGATTTCCACTGTTCTGTGGATGGTTTTGATTAGGGTTTGAGCTTTTTTGGTTTCTAGCCTGAGCCTGAGGAACATTTGGCTTTTCTTCTGATGGAACAGTTTCTTTTGGCTCTGTATTTTTAGGAGTTTCTGTTATTTCCTGAACAGCTACATCTGAATTATTAACAGGAGTGGAAACCCTTTTTCTTTTTTTCTTTGCAGGAGCAGCGGCTGTTGCGTCTTCTGTTTCTGTCTTCTCTTCCTGCTGAACTGCTGTAGCATCTGTTTTCACCTCTTCAATAACAGCCTCTTTTTCTTCTTTCTCAGGTGCTTTGGCTACTGGTTTTGGCTTTGTTACTCTTTTAGCTGCCGGTTTTTTTGCAACAGGTTTTGATTTTTCTGCAGGTTGTTTATCTTCGGTATTCATGGTTTCTGTGGCGTTGAAATAATCTTTTGCAACTTTAGGGTTAGAAGCCTGGAAATCGAGAATTGCAAAGATTTTGTCATTTTCAGTGCTGTTTCTAGCTACTTTAACGCCTAAATCTTTTAGGATTTTAGTCAATTCCGTGACGGATTTTGACCTTAACGTTTCAATGTTAAACATATAATGTAAAAAATGTAATTAATTGTGAGTAAGAAAAGTAAGTCCGGTGACTTTGTTTTTCAAGTACATTGTATAATGCAAATCTACACTTATTTTTGAATTGTGCAAAATTTATGCTATTTTTGTCGAGAATTTATTATTCAATGTTACAAAGAATACAGACTATATGGATTTTTTTAGCAGTTCTGGCTGCTGTTTTTATTTATATTACGGGACAAGATGTTGCTGTTTTTGGGGCTATTCCTGTCACTAATATCGCCAGTATCATACTTGTAATAATAGGTTCCCTTTCAATATTCAGTTTTAAAAACAGAAAAAGACAAATTTTGCTGAACAGAATCAGCATCATTATAAACGTTTTGTTGATTGGTGTATTGGTGTATTGGCTACTTAACCTATCCGGAGGAATTCAGTTTCCTGAGAAGGGTATTGAGCCGGTTTTTCCATTTATTGCCGTAATTTGTTTGCTTATTGCTAACATTTACATCGGTAAAGATGAAAGGCTCGTAAAATCTGTGGACAGACTCCGATAACCTTACAACGATTTTTTGAGTGAGAACAGTTCCTTTCAGGAGCTGTTTTTTGTTTTTACAAATACGCTGATAAATTATATAAGCCGCCCGGATCAATCTCTGATTTGTAACAAAAAGGATATAATAATAACCTATCAAATAAAGTAAAATCAGATTCGGAACGTCTTATCATATAATTTTACGTAATTTTGCTCTCCAATTTTCATTGAATGAAACCATTACAAAGAATATTACATTTCGCTAAACCTCATCAAAAATATCTTTTTGGAAGTATCATTTTTAATATACTATATTCATTACTCAGTATATTTTCCGTGATTACTATGCTTCCTATTTTAAGGATTCTATTTAAACTTGATAAAGAAGTCGACACTTCAAAACCACCCGTACATGATGGTGGATTAGGTAATTATTTCGATTACCTGAAGGATTTAGCCTATTACAAAATACAGATCAATATCAATGAACATGGAAGTGTTCAGGTATTGGCAACCCTCTGTATTATCACTGCGTTTGCATTCCTGCTGAGAAATTTATTCAGATATCTGGGCGCTTATCTTTTGGTTAATTACCGAGTGGGAATTACCAGAGATTTAAGAACTGCCATGTATGATAAGTTCTTAATTCTTCCGGTATCTTTTTTCACAGAACAGAGGAAAGGTGATATGATGTCCAGGATTTCCAATGATATCGGAGCGGTAGAGGGTGGAATTATGGGAGCTCTTGTAGATCTTATTAATGCTCCTTTTATGATCATAGGGACCCTGATTACCTTATTTATGCTGGATGCCAATTTAACGCTGTTTTCTCTTATTATTTTCCCCATTATGGGACTTATCATATCCTGGGTAGGAAAAAGTCTTAAAAGACAGGCCAGCTATGCCCAACAGGAATTAGGAAATATGTTCTCTCTGGTAGATGAAACATTAAAATCATCCAAGATCATTAAAATATTCAATGCTGACACCATATTAAAGAACCGGTTTAATACGACAACCAACCAATGGCAAAAGCATGCCATAGGAATGAGCAGAAGAAGGGAAATGGCCTCTCCTATGAGCGAATTTTTAGGTTCTGTAACTATCCTTATTATCACCTGGTTTGCCGGTCTTAATATTATCAACGGAAACAATGATGATCCGGTTACATTCTTAGCCTTCATCGGTTTATTCTTTCAGATATTGGATCCTGCTAAAAAACTTTCCAACTCCATTTCTTCTATTCAGGGGGGAATGGCAAGTTTAGACAGAGTCTCCGAAGTATTGGATTATGATCTTAAAGTAGAGGAAGTTGCAGAGCCCGTATCCATTCAGACCCTTAATGACAGAATTGAATTTAAGAATATCGGATTTTATTATGACAAAGATAATGTGATCCTGAAAAACTTTTCCATTACGATTCCTAAAGGAAAAACAGTTGCACTCGTAGGACAGAGTGGCAGCGGAAAAACTACAATAGCCAACCTTTTAACAAGATTCTATGATGTATCTGAGGGAGAAATTCTTATCGACGGAGTAGATATCAAACATTTAAATTTAAAGGAATACCGACAGCTTTTAGGCATGGTTACTCAGGAATCTGTATTATTTAATGATACGGTTTATAATAATATCCTGATGGGAAAACCGGAAGCTACCAAAGAAGAAGTAATTGCTGCTGCTAAAGTAGCTAACGCCGATTCCTTTATTTCTCAACTACCTGAAGGATATAACACAAATATAGGTGATGACGGCAATAAGCTGTCTGGAGGTCAAAAACAAAGAGTTTCTATTGCAAGAGCGGTATTAAAAAATCCTCCTATAATGATTCTTGATGAAGCAACCTCCGCCCTGGATACTGAATCCGAAAGATTCGTACAGGATGCCCTGGAAAAGATGATGGAAAACAGAACCTCTTTAGTCATTGCTCACCGCCTTTCCACCATTCAGAAAGCAGACTGGATTGTAGTAATGGAAAAAGGAGATATCATGGAACAGGGAACACATCACGAGCTTATTGCTAAAAAAGGAATGTATCACAAACTGGTTGAATTACAGAATTTTGATTAAAAATTTTCTCCTATGAATCCCATAGAGGAATACTTCTACAGAATTGAGGAGCCTGAAAGAAGCAGTCTTTTATATATAAGAAAAAAGATACAGGACTCGGACCCGGTCAACATTACTGAAACCTTAAGTTTCGGGATGCCTTTTTTCAAATATAAGAAGAAAATGCTTTGCTATTTTCATTACAGCAAAAAGTACAGGAAATATTATTTAAGTTTTTATCACGGTGACAGGCTGGATCATCCGGAACTCATACAAGATGGCAGAAAGAAATTTAAAATACTTTTGATCGACATGGAAGAAGATATTCCCATATCTCTTATTCTAGATATCATTGAGGATGTTAAAAAGCATATAAAATAATAATACCGCTACAAGAAAACTGTAACGGTATTATTTTAGTAATCATCTTAGTTAAATTATGGAGTATTGATTCCATTAAATTCCGCTTGTTTAATTGCCCATGCAAATATATTGGCAAAAATGATGGAGTTCTGAACAGACATACTTCCTGCTGTGTTTCCGTTTCCTGCCGTTCCATAAGCTTTTGGAACCGGAAGATTATTAGTGTCTGTAGAAAACGGATAGGAAACATTGTTTACTATAGTCCCATTGGCATTAGGATTACTTAGGAATCCCCCATCTCCTGCGTAGAAGAGATTCAATGAATTATGCTTAAACATCACCGTCCCTGAATAAGTAGTTGTAGAGTTGATCGCACTCGCAGGGCTATAGGTCGTCACATTAGAAATTCCGTCCAAGGCAACCGTAGCACTAGTATCTTCACCCCAATTCTTACCACGTACATCTCCAAAAGGACCATTCAGAATTTCATCATTATAATTGGCAAGACTATAAACAGCACCTCCTGTATTTCTACCTACCGCAGTGATTCCAGGATTAGCAAATATTTTCTTCATTAAGTTTCCTATAGACGTAGGATCTTCCACTAGTGCAATTACAACACCTCCTGCATTCAGATAATTAACAATTGCAGTAATTTCATTAGCCCCAGGAGCGTAAGGATATCCCATAATAACAATATCTGGTTTGGCATTCAGAGCCGCTACAATAGGAGCCTCACCAGCAGGATTAGTATGAGTAAAACCTTCAGATTTTACAATACTGTTTGCTAATGTTCCGAAATTAGCCTGAGTATCCAATACATTTCTGGAAGCATCTTCATAAGCACTATATCCATGATCTCCTGTTCCTCCTAAATGCACAATAGATTTCACCGGAATAACCACAATCACATCAATAGTACATGTGGTAGAAACTCCCCCCTGGCTATCGGATGTTAAAATAAGTCTTTTAACTGTTGTGGACGAAGGTGTACCAGTCCCTGACAATGTAATATTTTGATTTCCTGTTGACGTAAATACCCCTGATCCACTAAAAGAAATTCCATCCACAGTATTAGTTGTTATGGTATAACTCCCCAGTGCAGTTACATTTACAGGTAAGGTAATGGTATTCGAAGAGTGAAGAGGAACACCTACACTATAAACTCCGTTTACAGTAGCACTTCCACAGCTCATAGTATAGGTACCGGAAGGGCTCAATACATCTACCGTAACCGAAGGTGTACAATTAACTTCTGTTCCATTTGCCACCAATTGAATATTATCCGTCTGAATATCCACAGGAGTACCTTGTCCCGGTATTTGAACAGCCTGAATACCTGTATTCAAAAATACTCCTGTCCCATAGAAATTATACCCGTTAGTTGTTGTCCCACTAATTGTATAATTCCCTACTTTAGTAACATTTACCAAAATATTAAGATAATTGGAATTAGCCAATTCTTTTCCTTGTATATAGGTACCTCTAGCCTCTGAGTCAGAGCAATCTACAACAAATACCGCTTTTCCCAGTTGTCCGCAGACACTTTTCCATTCATCATCTGTGAAACTCCAATAATTAATACAATCCTCTGTAGTATTATAAATTGTTAATCCATCATCCGTAGCGCTATTAATGACTATCGCATCACGCTGAGCTTCTGTGAGACGAGGAATAAGGATTCCTTTATTGTTGCCTGAAGATACTACATCCAATACTGTATTCGCATTGGGTGTATTTGTATTGATCCCTACAGCTCCATTTGTAGTTTGTGCATACGTTTTTCCAAAACTCCAGATAAGGAGTAAGAATAGGAAAACTCCAATTTTAGTAGATTTCGTTTTTACCATTTCTAAACTATTATATATTATTTCTCTTAATTTATTTCTATCAGATGATTTTTAATAATTTGATATATCAAATTGATGTTTTATTAAGAATACTTTAATACATTCAAGTTGAGGTACTGAGCGAAACCCATTATAACTGAAGATGAGACTAGTATATCTCAAGGATAATCCGGATGGAAATAGGAAGTTCCAACACGGGTTTATCGCATAAAGAGTAATAAAGTTAAAAATCAATTCATCAATTTTTTGCGTTCTAAAATCTAAAATTTCGTAATCAGAAAGCCATAATAGGGAAATAGCAGACCAACTACAGTAGTTCTTGATATTGCTGATAATACATCTTTCAAGTTTAAAATGTTAACTTATAAGATGAACAAAAACA